>CAZPSO010000476.1:0-1006 GCA_964588895.1 uncultured Tessaracoccus sp. | reverse complement strand
GCGATCTCCGAGACCGACCCGACGAAGGTGGTCTTGCCGACGCCGAAGCCCCCAGCGACGATGATCTTGACGGGCATCGGCGCATCGGCCGATGCGGCCGGCTGCGCCGGCGCCTCAGAGTGCCTGAAGGCCATCGAGGACCCTTTCCAGGAGTCGCAGGTCGGGGCGGTCCCCGACGTGGCTGGGACGGTTGACGGCGATGAGGCCCTCCTCGGCGAGGTCGCCGACGAGGACGCGGGCGACACCCAGGTGGATGCCGAGGTGGGCGGAGATCTCCGCCAGCGACTGCGGGGTGATGCAGAGAGCCAGGATCTGGCCACGCTCGAGCGCCATGCGCCCTTGGGCCGCCATCCCCTCGCTCGTCGTCGCGACCATCGCCTCGATGGCCAGGTCGGTCCCGGGCCGCGTCCGTCCGCCGGTCAGGGCATAGGGGCGGATGCGCACGCCGAGATCGTGCTCATGGGGACCTTCGGGAGTGCTCACCGGGGCAACGCTCCTTGCAGTTCGGCCCGCAGCTCGGGCGTCAGGACGGCACCGGCCTTCTCGACGAGCAGCGCCATCTCGTAGCCGACGAGGCCGACGTCGCACTCGCTCGACGCCACCACCGCGAGGCACGAGCCGTCGCTGATGCCGGTGACGAACAAGAACGCCCGCTCCATCTCCACGATGACCTCGTTGACGGCGCCGCCGCCGAAGCGGCCGGCCGCACCATAGGCCAGGCCGATGAAGCCCGAGGCGACGGCGGCGAAGCGGTCGGCGGCCTCGCGGGACAGGCCCCGCGACACGGCCATCGGCAGGCCGTCGGAGGAGACGACCACCGCCTCGTTGACCCCGGGGACCCGCTCGACGAAGTTCGAGACGAGCCAGTTGACGTTGCTCGCAGCTGCGCTCAGATCGGTCATCGACCTTCCTCTCGGTTCGATGCCTCGCCGTTGGACGGCTCGGCCTCACGGCCCCGGTGCAGACCGGAGCGGTAGCGGGACAGCATGGCGCGGACCTCTTCGGG
>CAZPSO010000475.1:0-1016 GCA_964588895.1 uncultured Tessaracoccus sp. | reverse complement strand
CGCCGCGCGATCGCCAGCCCGAGACCGTGCCCGCTCTGGGACCTGTCGTCCTCCAGGCGCGTGAACTCGTCGAAGATCGTCTCCCGTTGATCCTGCGGGATGCCAGGGCCGGAATCCCTGACACGAACGGCCGCCCAGAGCGCCCCCGCCTCATCCTCCTCGATCGCTCCGGAGACCGTGATGCGGCCCGGCGGCGGCGTGTACTTCACTGCGTTGGAGAGGAGGTTGCCGAGGATCTGCTTCACCCGAGTCGGATCGGTGAAGAGGTGGATCGGCTCCGGCGACAGCTCCGCCTGCAAGGTGTGACCCGCCGACTCGGCCGACGACTGGTAATCCGCCGTGGCCTCGCCGACGAGCGCCTGCAGCTCGGTCCGCACGCGATGCACATCGAGCCCGCTGCTATCGGCCCGGGCGAGGTCCAGCAGGTCGGTGATGATGGCGAGCGCGCCATCTACCGAACGCTGGATCCCCTCCACGAAGGGTCGTTGATCGTCACGGAGGGGACCCTTGACCTCCGCTTCGAGGAGCGAGGCGTACCCTTTCGCGGCACCGAGCGGGTTCTTCACGTCGTGGGTGATCCCCCGGAGGAGCCGCACCCGCGCCTTCATCGCCTCCTCCAGTTCCTCACCCCGCTGCTGCGCCAGTCTGTGCTCCCGGTGGGTCTCGGCGAGCGCCACCCGTAGCTCGCGTTGCAGCCGCCGCTGCTGAATGGTGGACCAGCCGACCACCGCCGTCGCCGCGAGCGCCGCCGTGCCCAGAAGAAGTGAGAGCAGCTGCTGCAAGCTCACCAGCCGGCTGACCTCCGCCGTCCGCGCCTGCGTCTGTCGCATCAGGTCCTGCTGGAGCCCGACCAGGTGCAGCAGCATCGAGTCGCGGGCGATGTCGAACTCCGCCAGACTGGTGCGGAAGGCCTCGATCTGATCGTCCGCGGTGGTGGCGCCGGCTTCGAGCGAGTCCCGACGCAACATATGCCGCCGGAGCGCGCGCAGGTGCTCTGCGGAAGCAGCGCTGACGTT
>CAZPSO010000474.1:0-1018 GCA_964588895.1 uncultured Tessaracoccus sp. | reverse complement strand
ACGTGCGCGGGCAGGGCGTCGTGCTCGACGAGCCGTCCGTCGTCGCGGTCAACGTCCACGACGGCCGACCCCTCGCGGTCGGGGCCGAGGCCAAGAAGATGATCGGCCGCACGCCGAGCCACATCCAGGCGATCCGGCCCCTGAAGGACGGCGTCATCGCCGACTTCGAGATCTGCGAGAAGATGCTGCGCTACTTCCTCCAGAAGGTCTCGCAGCGCAAGTTCGCCAAGCCGCGGATGGTCATCGCCGTGCCGTCGGGCATCACCGGCGTCGAGCAGCGTGCCGTCACCGAGGCCGCCGAGTACGCCGGCGCCCGCAAGCCCGCCTACATCATCGAAGAGCCGATGGCCGCGGCGATCGGCGCCGGCCTGCCCGTGCAGGAGCCCGCCGGCAACATGATCGTCGACATCGGCGGCGGCACCACCGAGGTGGCGGTCATCTCCCTCGGCGGCATCGTCGCCAGCCAGTCGGTGCGCGTCGGCGGCGACGAGCTCGACAACGCGATCATCCAGTACATCAAGAAGGAGTACTCGATCGCCCTCGGCGACCGCACCGCGGAGGACGTCAAGATCGCCCTCGGCTCGGCGTGGCCGCTCCGCGAGGAGCTCTATGCCGAGATCCGCGGCCGCGACCTCGTCACCGGCCTGCCGAAGACGATCGTCACCTCCACCGGCGAGGTGCGAGAGGCCCTCGAAGAGCCGGTCGCCGCGATCGTCGACGCCGTCAAGGTCACGCTCGACAAGACCCCGCCCGAGCTCGCCGCCGACATCATGGAGGAGGGCATCACCCTCGCCGGCGGCGGCGCCCTGCTCAACGGGCTCGACCAGCGCCTGGCCAACGAGACGGGCATGCCGATCCGCATCTGCGAGGACCCGCTCTTCGCCGTGGCCATCGGCGCGGGCATGTCGCTCGAGAAGGGCGTGCTGTTCTCGCCCGGCCAGTCGTAGCCCTCTCCCCACGACGTGGGTCCGTTCCCGCAGGGTGGTCGCGCCCGCTTCGTCCTGATCCTCCTCGTGCT
>CAZPSO010000473.1:0-1021 GCA_964588895.1 uncultured Tessaracoccus sp. | reverse complement strand
TTATGTGACCACAGCCAGAGTTCTGGCTTAGATAAAATGACTTTTTCCAGGGATTGATTGTAGCGTCGGGTAATCTCGTACTCGGGCAGCTCGGCAGGATTTTCCGCAAGGGTCTCAAAGTGGCAGGTATAATGTCCCCTTTTCACTCGGTCCATCCGACAAAATACGACAGGAAAATTGGTGCGGGAGGCGACTTTCTCCGGTCCGGTAAAAACCAGGGTTTCCTGGCCCAGAAAGGGCATAAAGAAGTCGGACTCCTCAAAGGTGGGCGACTGATCGGCCAAAAACACACTGATATGGGGCTGGTTTTTGTACTTGATGATGGCTCTGAGCGTCTGCTTCATCGGAACCATCACGGCGCCAAATCGGCTCCTGATCTGATTGAACACCCGGTCGAAGTGGGCATTGGTCAGGGGCTTGTAGACAATCAAATCCGGAACACTGAAAGAAAGGTTTAGCTTGAAAATAGCCATCTCCCAATTGCCATAGTGTGCTGAAACGGCCACAACCGGCCGGCCGGCGTCCAGATGCCGGGACATTTCCTCAGGATTACTAAAATGAAAGCGCTGATGAATCTGACGAGCCGAAACGGTTCGCATCTTGAGCGTTTCGACCATAAGATCCGGCAGATAGCGGAAGTACTTTCTTTCAATGGCCAGGCGTTCTTGAGGAGATTTGTCTGGAAATACCTTCAGCAAATTGTCCCGAACTACCGCCTTCCTGTATCCCGCAACCTTGTATAACAGCACGTAAATGAGGTCAGAAACGAGGTAGAGCAGCCAATAGGGCAGCAGGGAAAAGAGGTAAATAAACAGTGAAGGCAAGGAAAATCTCCGCATTTAAAGTATTTTTGTCGAAAATAAATAAAACTAATGAATATTCCAGTCTTCCCTGCACTTTACTTGCCTCCAGTACCCTATTTTCAGTTGTTGGTACGCCAACCGGGAAAGGTGCTGATCGAGCAACATGAGCATTTTCCTAAGCAAACCTACAGGAATCGGGCGACTATCTATGGTGCAAA
>CAZPSO010000472.1:0-1029 GCA_964588895.1 uncultured Tessaracoccus sp. | reverse complement strand
CGGGCGTGCGCTCGAGGCACTGGCGGCGCAGCCGGGTCCAATTGGTGCTTGCCCTGACGAGGCGCTATCGAGTTCCGAGGAGGTCAAGGTTCTGCGTCGGCTGCACCGCGCAACTTCGACACTCGTCGAGCACGCAGTGGTCGCAGAGGGCGCAGAGACAACTCCGACCTTGGACGAGTGGTACAGGCTCCTCGCCTCGTGTGCGCGCCGCCCGCGCGGCAACGTGATTGATACTGCCGAGTCCTTGGTCACGGGCGTCAGGAACACGGATCTGGCGTCCGCGTGGGTCGCGTGGGGCCAGGAGGTGTGGGCGGTAGATGACCATGCGGTCGCGGCCGAGAAGGTGACCGACGCCGGGAGCGTGGTCCTTGCCGAGGCCACCGCCTTAGCGCACAACACGATCCCTGCGCTGGCACGGGCAGTCGACACGGTGCTCGATCACCTGGACGCGACTGACAGCGCTGCCAGCACCGTCGAGCCCACATGGCTACTCGGGCTGGTGACCGAAGCGGTGGTGGGGTGCGCTCAGCCCGCGGGTTTCCCACCATCCTGGCGCCCGTTCGTGGGCCGCGGGGTCGAGTGCACCTGGTCCTTCGGTCGCGGATCGGGCGGCCCCGACGTAGGCCTGGACAGCGGTGAGGCGGGCAGCTTCGGCGTCGCGTGGACGATGGAAGGTTTCGTGTCCGTCGGCTTCCGGCCGTATCGGTCGAACCTGTTCACACTGGCGCATCTGGCAGCCTTTCGGGACATGGAGACGGCACACGCGTTCATGATGCTGGCCGCTACTGCGGAGTTCGCAGGCTGGGACGGACATGGTGCCGTACGGCTCCCGCGCGCTGACGAGTTGCTGCCACCGGGCGTGTCGATCAGCCAGGAGCTGCATCCGCAGGGTGTGGGGGCAGCGGCCACTGTTGCCGTCGACGGTATGCCATTGGCATGGTTCCCGCGTGCGCCGCACCCGCACCTGAGAACGAGCGGTTACGCAGGTATGCGTGGCGCAGTCGCGTGCGCGCACCTGGCAGGCCGGCC
>CAZPSO010000471.1:0-1036 GCA_964588895.1 uncultured Tessaracoccus sp. | reverse complement strand
CTACGCATGGATGGAAACCCAGATGTTCATGGACGAGCCCGAGCCGGTGCACTGACCCAGCCAGCCCGGCCGCAGGCCCGGACTGCTTCAAGGAGGAATCCCCATGCAACACCCCCCCGAAACCCCGCCCCCGAAGCGACGCTCGAAGGTCCTCACAGCCGTGCTGATCGCCGTCGGCGTGTTCGTCGCGCTGTGGATCCTGGTGAGCCTGGCGATCGGGCTCCCCGCCTACCGCGACTACCAGGAGCGCAAGGCGCAGCAGGAAGCGGCGGCCGCCGACGGAGCGGCTCCGGTCGTAGGCGGGCACGCGACTCCCGGCGTCTCGCCGGGCGCCGCCCCGCCGCAGGCCCCTCGCCTGGGCGAGGCGCCTGCCGCGCCGGCCCCGACGCCGGCATTGGGCACCGACCAAGCCGATGCCTACGTGCGCCAGAGCAAGGTCAACACGGCGCTCATCGCCGCCGGACAGCTGAAACTGGAGATCGTGTGGCATCACCGGGACCGCGGGGTCTGCCCGGTCAACGGCGTTGGCAAGATCGCCGGTGCCAACGATTACAACGGGGTCACCCACCGGTCCATGTTCGTCGGGCGCACCGCCGCCGGCGACTGCGGGATCGAGATCACGCTCCAGGACAGCGCCGGCGACCTGCCCGACGGGGCCAAGGTCTGGCTTGAGTACGCGGTCGCGAACGACACCTGGCGCTGTTATTCCGACCTGCCCAACGACTTCCTGCCGGCGGACTGCCGGAGCTGAACCCGGCCAGCGCGAACGCCGCGGACGTCCGGTTGCGGGCATTGGCGTCGCGCATGGCACATAATGCGCGCCGCATGGTCCGGGCCGCCGCAACCGGCGGCCGGCTTGACAGCCGCCGGCCGGGCGTGATTCCTGTAAAAGGAGCAAGCTGAACGCCCGGGGCCTCCCCGGGCTTTCCGTCCCCCATTGCCCCGCGCCGGCCCGCCGGAGCGGGCGCCACCCCGGATATTGATGGCCAAGAACCTCCTCATCGTCGAGTCGCCCGCCAAGGCCAGGACGATCAAC
>CAZPSO010000470.1:0-1038 GCA_964588895.1 uncultured Tessaracoccus sp. | reverse complement strand
GCGTTAGGCAAATGGCGGTTCGTCTGCCAAACAGTAAGAAATAGCAAAGAAATGGGACTAAAAATGGGACATATGAATTATCGGCAGGCGCTGATAGACAGAATTGATGCTACCGTAGAGCTTCAGGAGGTAATGGCCGGTCCAGTCAAAACTGCATATATATCCGCAGGCCAAGGACTCCCCGTGGTATGCCTACATGGGGCTGGTGCCGGAGCGGTTACCTGGTATCCTTCCATCGGATCTATTTCAAAGAACTTTCATGTAATCGCTCCTGATATCGTAGGTTACGGCGAATCCGATAAGCCTGATGCTTCCTATGACCGAAATTACTTTTCCGGATGGCTAAAAGACTTCCTATCAGCACTGAATATCAGTAAAGCGCATGTGGTGGCCTTGTCTCAGGGAGGAGCAATTGCCCTCCAGTTCGTTTTGGACAATCCGGACATGGTTGATAAACTCGTGCTGGTTGATTCTGGAGCGCTTGGCGCTCAGCCTTCTTTTGCTTCCTTTTTTGGCATGCTGTGGCTGAACAGTTTTCCTTCCTCTCTGGCAAATAGATTTTACTCGCGCTATATACTGTTCAATCCTGATAATAGGGATCCTAACCATGCGCGCTATTCCGTTCAGGTTATTAGGAGTAAGGGCGGTAAAAACGCGTTTCGCCAAGGCAAAGGTGCTGCCGTATCAAAAATATCCGATGATTTTCTTCGTCAGATAAAGAACGAATCACTGATTCTATGGGGGGAAGATGACCAACTGTTTTCTATCGAGCATGGCGAAGCGGCAGCCAAGGTGATGCCCAATGCAAAACTGCACCGCATTTCTAATGCTGGGCACTTACCACTGATGGACCAGCCGGATATTTTTAACAAAGCTATTCTTGATTTCTTAGGGGCCAACAAGAATAACGAGGAAAGTAATGCCTAACAAAAAGCTGCACGCGGACACATATTGCTACGCCCGTCTTTGTGTATGTCGCGTTGCTCCATTGTTACACAAAAACGTTCTCCGCAATATGTGCCGGTGAGCTTGGCGTTA
>CAZPSO010000469.1:0-1042 GCA_964588895.1 uncultured Tessaracoccus sp. | reverse complement strand
CCCCTCCCGGGGTACTTTTCACCATTCCCTCACGGTACTAATCCGCTATCGGTCACCAAGGAGTATTTAGGCTTACCGGGTGGTCCCGGCAGATTCACAGCGGATTTCACGTGCCCGCTGCTACTCGGGAATACAACCACACCACACACACCATCTTCACGTACAGGACTCTCACCTACTCCGGTGGGCCATCCCAGACCACTTCCGCTGACAGTGCGCATTTCAGTGCAGGTGACCGGCAGATCACCAACAGTCGCATCCCACAACACCGTATGCGCAACCCCTGCCGGGTATCACACACACACGGTTTAGCCATCATCCGCGTTCGCTCGCCACTACTGACGGAATCATTAGATTTATTTTCTTCTCCTGCGGGTACTGAGATGTTTCACTTCCCCGCGTCAACCTCCACCGCAGCTATGTATTCACTACGAGGTGACCACCCATCACGGCGGCCGGGTTTCCCCATTCGGACATCCTCGGATCAACGCTTAGTTGGCAGCTCCCCGAGGCATAACGCAGCCTCTCACGTCCTTCATCGGCTCAGTATGCCAAGGCATCCACCATGTGCCCTTCATACACAACACACACAACCAACAACCGAACAGGCCGTTGACTGGTGAACCTGTGCAACACAACAAACCACACCACACGCAAACGTGCGGTGTGCACACAAAAAAATAAAGATGCTCGCGTCCACTATACAGTTCTCACACAACACACCACCCCCCACCACACACACCAACCCACCACAGTGGACCAGCGCACCTGGTATACGGGGTGATCACCGGAAACAACCATGTTGTTCCAGACACCCAACAGCGTGCCAACATACCCTCAAACATGTTCATGACCACGGTCGACCGCACACCTGCTGGTGCGCATCCACCCGATTATCCAACGGCAGGCGGGTCAACACATGTGACCCACACCCACCACAAAAAGACACCCACATCATCAGGCAACTGCCTGACCGGGATGCCCTATAAAGCTCCTTAGAAAGGAGGTGATCCAGCCGCACCTTCCGGTACGGCTACCTTGT
>CAZPSO010000468.1:0-1044 GCA_964588895.1 uncultured Tessaracoccus sp. | reverse complement strand
CTTGTCGGCCAGCGCGTTGTACTCGTCCAGGGTCAGCTCGTTGCCCTGCGCATCCACGGCAGCGAGAAAGATCCTGCCGTCTGCGTATGCGCGGGTGGAGGAGTTGAAACCGGCCGGGCGCTGGTCAACGATGGCGATGGTGCCTCTCCTGCCCCTCGCCCAGCGGCCGTCACCCTGGCCTGGGAGGAGAACGATGGCTTGATCACCGGGCAACTCTATGTCCGGTTCGACAGGCTGAACCAGCCGGGTATCGGGCTTGATATGCAACAGGGTCTTCTGCCGCGCGTCGAGTTCCGCATCACGCGCCCTGCCCTGCGAGATGAAAGCCTGGAGATCTTCATGGGTGAACACGTCCACCTGTGCGAGCGGACGACCGGATGCGCACTGCGCCAGAGCGTCCATGTCCAGGTAGCGCTGGTACTCGCCCAAATGACCAACGATGTCGCCAGCTTTGATATCCACGGGCTCCGGCGGGATGTACACCGTGTCGGTGGCGTGGGGCTGGCTGATCGGGTCCAGTCCTTCGGTCGATGTGCCGGTCCCTCTGTACACATACATCCCGACGATATCCTCGGGATACGTGGTTCCTCCCAGGACCTCGGCAATCTGGTAGAAGCCGCTGCGTGACGCGTGGGCGTTGCCGAGTTTCAGCTTCGCACCTCGGGGAGCGAATCCAGAGATCCGATGATGGGCATCACGAATGTTCATGCCCGCGCCCCCGGATTCCGGAATGAACCGGTTCCGCGTGCGGTCGCTGTCCACGGCTCGCCCACCCACCAGATAGACCGAACCATCCCAGAACGCCGGGCGCTTGAGATCCGGGTCGGCCGCGTAGGCATTCCAGTTCCTCAGGTGCATGTACAGGCTGAAGAACACCAACGAGGGCTCTCCCTCCCGGCTGCTGGCGGCGGCGCCGCTCTCTTCGCAAACCACTTGCGGCGCCGGCGGCAATTGCAGCCGGTGCCTGACGAGCACGAATCCCCGGGAGTAGGTCGCCGCCGCGCAGCTCTCGTAGTCGACCGTCGGATAGTCCCCGTCGATCCG
>CAZPSO010000467.1:0-1044 GCA_964588895.1 uncultured Tessaracoccus sp. | reverse complement strand
ACATAGTGTTCGGCATAGCCACAAAGGCTGGCAAGTTCTGGCCAGTGGGGCCGCAGATGCTCAAAGTTGATTGATTGCATAAATTGTATTCTGTCCATATCGGCCGTTTTGCCAAGGCCGTGCCAGCTTATTATTCGTACTGCTCATAGCTGGCGATGCGGATGAGTGGGCCGGGGGAGTCTGGCTTGCTCACGCCATCCAGGTCAGCATTGCCTATCCATGAGACCAATATTTGCATAAGTATTTTTATCTTCTGGTAAACTATTTTACGAGTTTAGCCCCACTATTAGAGTAAATAAAGCTCCGACGCGGGTCACTCCGAAAACAACCGAGATCAACAAAACATACTAACGAATCGATATAGGCCTTGGCTGTTGCACCAAGAGGCCATCCCTTTTCAATATTTTCTAGTCATTAAATATGAGCACACCACTGATAACTGCAGAAGGTCTCGCCAAACTCAAAGCTGAGTTGGATTACCTTTGGCGGACTGAACGACCCGAAGTGACAAAGAAAGTTACCTGGGCAGCCAGCCTCGGCGATCGAAGCGAGAACGCCGACTATCAATACAATAAGAAAAGATTACGAGAGATAGATCGAAGGGTTCGATATCTGAGAAAGCGAATTGACTCGCTAAAAGTAGTCCCTTATGCAAAAGAACAAGAAGGCACCGTCTATTTTGGCAGCTGGGTAAAAATCGAAAATGAGGAAGGCGAAACTAAAGAATTTCGAATTGTTGGGTACGACGAAATATTTGGTGAGAAAAACTATATTTCTGTCGATTCACCTATGGCCAGAGCTCTATTGAGAAAACAGGTCGGTGACGAGGCAACTGTTCGAACTGAGGCAGGCGAATTTTACTGGGAAATAATATCGATAACTTACCCAAAAAATTTACCCACAAACGAAGCAAACTGACTATAAATCTCTTTGAGAGAAAAATTAAACCGGTGCGCCACGACAGCTGAGCCATAAGCTCGCAATCACGCCATAAACAGGCCGCGCTCCAGATAATTTTTTAAGGTGATACCAAACGTTTTGTCC
>CAZPSO010000466.1:0-1045 GCA_964588895.1 uncultured Tessaracoccus sp. | reverse complement strand
GTCTTCGACTGGTAGACCTCGTTGAGCGCCTCGAACCGCCGCCCGTTCGGCGCGGTCACGTCGAGGACGAAGACGGAGCGGCCGCGGTCGTTGTAGCGCTTTCCGTCGTAGCGGACGGCCCAGCCCTTGACGTCCTTCGTCTGGCCCTGCTGGAGGATGAAGTTGTCGCGGTCGCCGCGGATGTTGGCGCCCTGGCCGTCGGTGAGCGGGTCGTTGAAGACGGTGGAGGAGAAGATGCCGAGGAGCATCAGCGCGAAGCCCACGTGGGTCACCGAGCCGCCGGCCAGCTTGAGGTTGCCGCGCGCGATGCGCCAGAGCACGGCGCCGTTGCCGTAGAGCGCGAAGAACGCCGCGAACAGCAGCAGCAGCAGCAGGATGCTCTGCCCGTAGACGGACCAGAACGCCCCCATCCCGCCCCCGATGGCGGCCTCGACGGCGGCCGTCTGCACCGGCGGGACCGGGAGCGCGCCCGTCGTCATCGGCACGAACGGCGTCAGCACGAGCACGGCGGCGACCGAGGCGACCGTCAGCGCGAGCGGCTTCATCAGCGCGCGGTTCACGTTCTCGACCGTCATCTTCTTCCACCAGAACAGCTGTCCCAGGCCGGCGAGCCCCGCCACGATCACCGCGAGCGGGAGCGTCCACGTGTTGTAGAACGCGATCGGCACGCCCGCCGGGTTGTCGCGGACGATCCGCCCGAGGATCGGCGCGCTCGTCCCGACGATGATCACGAGGCCGAGGAGGCAGAGCGTGAGCGCGCCGGTAAAGATCATGGACTCGCGGCTGAGCGTGGCCGGCGGCGTCCTCGGCGCGGGGAGCTCCCGGTAGCGGAGCGTGAAGAGCCCGAAGCCGAGCACGCCCATCGTCAGAATCCAGAGGAGAAGCTGGTTGTAAAGCCCGAGGTCCACGAACGAGTGCACGCTCACGTCCCCGAGGATGCCGCTGCGGGTGAGGAACGTCGAGTAGACGACGAACATGAACGCGGCGATGCTCAGGATCAGCGCGCTCTTGTGCCCGGCCGCGCTCCGCTTCTGCACGATCATCG
>CAZPSO010000465.1:0-1059 GCA_964588895.1 uncultured Tessaracoccus sp. | reverse complement strand
CAGCAGCTCATCCAGTTCAAGTAGCAGCTCTTCGAGCTCGAGTGGCTCATCGTCTAGTTCGTCCAGCTCAAGCTCTTCCACCTCCGGTGGTGTTGCCGACGCAGAGACAATTGCGCAATCGAAAGAGTTTGTTGCGGATATCCGAGATGTATCCAATATCGGTAGCGGTAATATCTTTGATTCCATTTCAAATTTGTTGAGCGGTGACACCAAGACTGCATTTGACCGTTTTGCAGATAAGGTCGAGGGAGCGCAGATCATGAGTGGCAGCAATGTGGATTACCTGCTGAGTGCGTTTGGCAAGGCGGGTACGGGCATTGCTGATGTCTTGGCGAAGACTCTGAATGGCGAGCGTCCGACTGAAACTGTTGTTGACGGAGTGACGGTTATATCTGAAATTCAGGGTAATTCTCCGCAACGGCACACATATACGGTTAAAGAGGTGGTGAACGTCTGTGAGGAGGGTGCTACTGATCCTGCTGCATGTAACGTAGATGTCGATCTGACGATGGTGATCAATTTCCCTGCAGGCCCGACTGGAGCACAAAGCGAGACGGTTACCAGCTTGAACGCATCTAATGGTTTGCGCGTGAATATTACCAAGGGTGTGTTGAAAAACGCTTATATGTCAGCGACTTTTGAGCCGCTAGCCACTGGTGGTCACGTTCAGTTCAGCGCGTTGGCGTTTACGTCAGACGAGTCAGAGGTAAGCAACTGGGAGTCGTCGACTGCACTCAGTTTGAACTTTAGCAGTATGGAGTTGAATATCCCGGTGACGCTGCAGCAGCTGGGTGCAAGTGATCCGGTATCAGCAGCATTGAATGTTGTAGGTGCTGCGAGCGCGATTAATATGAATGTAGCGATTTTGAGTCGAGAAGGTGCCAGCCGTACAGCTGTCGATGTGTTGGCGCTGCAAGGACTGGATATTGTGGCTGATGCTGAAATTAAGGATGCGGGGCAGAGCTTCAATCTGAATGAGGTGCGTATCACTGCGAATGGAGATAAGGTTGCAGTTGACCCCGATCCGTTTGACGATGTGCCAGCGCCTCCTGCTTACGA
>CAZPSO010000464.1:0-1061 GCA_964588895.1 uncultured Tessaracoccus sp. | reverse complement strand
GGACGCGGCTCGCCGTGGCCTCGCCGGTGCGGAGGCCGGTGTGCGCGTCGGCCGCGACGTCGTAGAGATAGAGCTCCGAGCGTGCGCCGGCGTTGGCCTCGAAGGGATCGCGCGGGACGACCTTCGTGTAGGCGACGTGGTCGCCGTCCGGCGAGACGGCCACGGCGCCGACCATCTGGATGCGCGCGATGTCGGTCGGTGTGAGGCCGCCGGACTGCGCGAGCGCGCCCGGAGCGAGCACGAGGAGGGCGAGCAGCGCGCCGAGACGGGGCGCGCGGAAGAAGCAGGATGTGGACATGAGCGATGCGGGCTAGAGGTAGGCGGAATCGTCCAGAAAGGTACGCCCGGCGGGTGATCGGGCGAAGCCCGCCAGGCGGTTTCGTGGGAGGACTGGCCCGGCACCACGCCTTTTCCCTACACTGGAATCCCCGCGCCGGTCCGACGTTATCCCGCGGTGGGAAGTCGGAACGGCGGCTGCGTGGCCCGGAGGGCCGGGCGCGCGGCCGTCGTTGCGTCCCCGCCTCCCTCCCATCCATCCCCAACCCGATGACCAGCATCGAGATCGCCCAGCAGGCCGAGCTCCGCCACATGCGCCAGTTCATGGCCGAGCTCGACCTCGCCGAAGAGGAGTTCGAGTTCTACGGCAAGTTCACCGGCAAAATCCGCCTCAGCGTCCTCGACCGGCTCCGCGACCGGCCCGACGGCAGGCTCATCCTCGTCACGGCCATGTCGCCGACGCCCGCCGGCGAGGGCAAGACGCTCACGACGATCGGGATCGGGCAGGCGCTCGGGCGGCTCGGCAAGCGTGGGATGATCACGCTGCGCGAACCCTCGCTCGGGCCCGTCTTCGGGATCAAGGGCGGCGCGGCCGGCGGCGGCTACGCGCAGGTGCTCCCGATGGAGCGGATCAACCTCCACTTCAACGGCGACCTCCACGCGCTCACCAGTGCGCACAACCTCCTCGCCGCGCTCCTCGACAACCACCTCCACCAGGGCAACGCACTCGGCTTCGACGTGACGGGGCCGCTCTGGGGCCGCGCGCTCGACATGAACGACCGCGC
>CAZPSO010000463.1:0-1066 GCA_964588895.1 uncultured Tessaracoccus sp. | reverse complement strand
GTGGTCGAGATGGCGCAGATCACGCCGCCGATCGGTTTCAACCTGTTCGTGCTGCAAGGCATGACCGGGCATTCGATGAGCTATATCGCCTGGGCCGCCTTCCCGATGTTCCTGATCATGCTGGTGATGATCTTTATTCTGATAGGGTTTCCGGAACTCGCGACGTGGCTGCCGGATCAGATGCGCCCCGTACGCTCATTGGTTCCCGCGGCTTGAAGGTGCTGGCTGCCGCGGCACGTCATGGCCGCGCAATCCTGATTATCGGCCTTGTCGCGGGAATTGGGGTCCCGGGCCTTGCCTTCGCGATGCGCCCATGGATCGCCGAACTGGTCGCTGCCATGTTGTTTGTCGCAGCGCTCAGGATTGGGCCAAGGGCGGCTTTCGGAGCCGTACGCGATTTTGGCGCCGCTCTCGGCATTGCCGGAATCTACCAGATCGTCTTTCCGCTGATTGCCATCGCGCTGTTCGCCGCACTCGGGTGGGATGGCGTCCTTGTTACCGGCATCATCTTGATGCTCGCAGCCTCTCCGATATCCGGCAGCCCGAACATCACCCAGATGATCGGCGGCGACCCCGCGCCTGCGCTGCGCCAACTGGTCCTCGGAACAGCGCTCCTGCCATTGACCGTGATTCCCATCTTTTGGCTGACGCCCGATCTTGGACAACTCACGGAGGTTCTCGTCGCCGCCGCGCGACTGCTCGCGGTCATTCTGGCCGCCACCGGAGTGGGCTTCTTCGTTCGAGCAACATTCATGCGGCAGCCATCAGTCAAGGCACTTGCAGCCGTCGATGGAGCATCGGCCATTTTAATGGGCGTTGTCGTCATCGGCTTGATGTCGGCGGTCGGCCCGGCCATCTTGGAAGAACCCGGACACCTGCTCATCGCACTGACCATCGTGTTTGCAGCTAATTTCAGCTTGCAGATCGCTGCCGCCTCGGTCCTTCGCGCTTCCGGGCGTGCCGAACTGGCGGCGCCCTTGGGCATCGTCGCCGGTAACCGCAACATTGCGCTCTTTCTGGCCGCATTGCCGACGTCCGTGACCGACCCGCTGCTTCTTTTCATCGG
>CAZPSO010000462.1:0-1066 GCA_964588895.1 uncultured Tessaracoccus sp. | reverse complement strand
TATTGGTCGGAAAGCGTGTTGAGCCCCACTTCCACAAAACCCTCGATCTGTCGCAGTTGCTCTTTTTGGTTTTCCAGGTTTTGCAAAGCCAGGCGATAAAGCTCCTCATCGAGCAATACCTGGAGGTACTGCTGGGCGACCTGAAAAACCACCTCTTGGGATCCCCGCTCCAGGTTGTATTGGCCAGCCTCTTCCAGTAAGCCGGCCGCTTGACGTCGGTGGGAGATTCTTCCCCCGCTATAGATGGGAAGTTCGGCGTTTAGTCCCGACGAGATTCTTTGGTTGCTGATGGTCGTAAAGATATATTCCCCCTCCACGAGTTGGGATTGTTGTCCGGATTGTTGGGAGAAGCTGTTGTTGATATTTACACTGGGAAAAAAAGCTGCCGTTGCCGCCTTTTTTTCCATTTTCAACAGGTCCTGCTCGTTCTGACGTATTTGGTACGTTTGGTTCCTTTGGAGGCCGATCTCCACCGCTTCCTCAAAGGTCAGCAAAAGGGTATCCTGTGCCTGGCTATGCAGGTAGCCTGCAGTGAGCATTATTCCCAGCAAGAGTAGCTTTTTCATACCGTGGCCGAGTCCGTGTGTATTTTGCCATCCACAATTTCGATCAGGCGGCTGCCGTAGGCCGCGTTTTCTGCCGAGTGCGTAGCTTGGATGATGGTCGTCCCTTCCTGGTGAAGTTCTTTAAAGACCTCCATGATTTCCTTAGCCTGCGTACTGTGCAGATTCCCTGTGGGCTCATCCGCCAAGAGGATACGTGGCCTGCCTGCCACCGCCCGTGCGATGCCGACCAGTTGCTGTTGCCCGCCGGAAAGCTGTGCGGGAAACAGGTCTTTTTTGGCGACCATATGAAAGCGGTCCAAAAGCTCGGCAATAATGCTTTTCCTTTCTGAGGAGGACACGTTCCGGTAGAGCAGGGGCGTTTCTATATTTTCATAAACGGTGAGCTCATCGATCAGGTGGTAGGCTTGGAAGATATAGCCAAACTCGCTTTTGTGCAGGGCGTTCCTTTGCTTTTCCTTCATTTGGTTGATGATCTGGCCTTCAAAAGTATAGGTGCCTTC
>CAZPSO010000461.1:0-1073 GCA_964588895.1 uncultured Tessaracoccus sp. | reverse complement strand
GGTTGTGCGGGTGATGTACGGCGCTGTGTGGATTTGCGCGGAAAGCCGGTTATGAGTGTTGGAGTAGCTGCTTCCTGTATGCAAATTGCTGATACTGATAGACGGCAGGAGAAGAACGAGATACTAGTGGAGACTGTGGTGAGTACCTCAGTTGGACTTTTGGGTAGCGCTATCGTGGGGGTATTTTTGGTGTCGAATCCTGTAGGTTGGGGAACAGCGTTAGTTTTGGCTGCTGGAAGTGCGGCGGTAAGCTATGGTTTTGGCAAGGGTGCTCGTCGGCTCTACACCCTTTCGGGTACTGAGGTCGATCTGGTATCCGGCTCTGGAGTGGGCAATATATGTCGCTAGAAAGCTTATTATTGTGGTTCTACATATGGCTTTTTCTTCTAGGGATAGGCATGGTTGCTCTAGTGATTGTGTTTTGTGTTCATTTTTTTGTCCCCAAAGAATTGTTAAAAGCATATTTTAAACCACCATACTTCTCGCCGACAGAAATAGAATTTTTCAGCGGCTTTCCGTTTGCATACGTGAGAACTGTTATGTTCATGCGGTTGGTGGGATTTCCAAAAAGCGGAAAAAGGCGAGGCGTGGATAACGCACACAATCTCGCGCCGAGATGGTTTTTGCTAATGTCAAAAACTCTCATCACAGTGCTTTTAGGCTCCGCTATTCCAATGTTTATTATAGGAATCATTTTATTTCCAGCAGTTTACATGCTTTATGGAAGCGGATAGTCTGCCTGGTCCGGTTAATTTCAGTCCGCAGCGATCTTTCATTACACTTGAAGTTTGTCGACTGACGGGGTGGACTTATACCCAAAAGGAGACGAAGTAGACTTCGTCGCAGCGATCGGGGTGGGCTCGATATGTCGGTAGATATTAGCTGGTGGTTAACCGTGGTGATTGTGCTTTCTTGGGGAGCCAGTATGGTGTGCTTTTTAGTCACGTTTGTTATGCACGTACTGACGCCAAGAATCATACTGCGCACATATTTCAAAGAGCCATATTTCTCGCCAGCTGAAATAGAGTTTTTTTCCGGCTTTCCTTTTGGGTACCTGAGGACAGTTATGTTTA
>CAZPSO010000460.1:0-1075 GCA_964588895.1 uncultured Tessaracoccus sp. | reverse complement strand
GCGGAGGGAGAGGGATTCGAACCCTCGGTACCCAGAAGGGCACTCCGGTTTTCGAGACCGGCCCGTTCGACCACTCCGGCATCCCTCCGGGGCCAAAATACGCCACGACTGCGGCCCGGCGAACGAAGGCTTCTTAAAGATGCGCCCTAGCCGAGCGGCTGCGGGACGGCGGCGTGCGCCGCGGCGGCGAGGTCCGCGATGTAGGACGCATCGCCGTTGTGCTCGATCGCGTTGCCGACGACGACGAAGCGCGCCCCGGCGCCCACCTTCCGCGCCACCTCCTGCGGCGTCCGGATCCCGCCGCCGACGACGAGCGGCGCGCTGCACGTCTCGGTGATGGCGGCGATGATCTCTTCCGAGACCGGGTGCTCGGCGCCGGAGCCGCCGTCGGTGAAGAGCAGCCGCATCCCCATCATCTCGGCCGCGAGCGCCGTCGCCGCCGCGATCTCGGGCTTGTGGCGCGGCAGCGGCGGCGAGCCGTTCATGTACTGCGCCGTCGTCGTCCGCCCGCTCTCGACGAGCATGTACGCCGTCGGGATCGGCTCGAGGCCGAGGCGCCGGATCATCGGCGCGGCGTGGACGTGCTGCCCGATGAGGTGCTCCGGGTTGCGGCCGCTCACCACCGAGAGGTAGAGCACCGCGTCGAGCGCGCCGGAGATCTGCGTCAGCGCGCCCGGAAAGCCGACCACCGGCAGCGCCGTCGAGCTCTTGAGCGTGCGCACGTAGCCGTCGAGCTCGACGGCGTGCATGAGGCTACCGCCGATGAAGAGCGCGTCCACGCCGGCCCCGGCGCAGCGATCGGCGAACGCCGGGAGCGCGGCCTCGTCGAGCTTGTCCGGGTCGATGAGCACGACGAACCCGGCGCCCTGCTCGCGGGCGATCCCGAGGAGGCGGTCGTAGGTGGTAGAACCGTTGCGCGACGTAGGCACTGCACGTGAGGGTTGGACCGGGCGACGTGGCGCCCAAGGTAGCCCCCGCCGCCTGTCTTTGGCAAGATGCTCAGCCGACGCCGAGATGCCGCAGGATCGCGCTCGCCGCCTCCTTCCGCACGCCGGCCATGTCGAAGTCGGGATCG
>CAZPSO010000459.1:0-1079 GCA_964588895.1 uncultured Tessaracoccus sp. | reverse complement strand
TGGTGGAGAGCTTGCGGCCTTCGAGGTTGAGGAACTCGTTGGCGGGGACGTTCGCGGGGAGCACGAAGTGCGCCCCGTCCTCTCCGGATCGTGCGCGATCCGTCGCGTCGTTGTGCGTCATCAGCAGCGCCGGGAAGATGAGCGCGTGGAAGACGATGTTGTCCTTGCCGATGAAGTGGACGAGGTCGGTGCCCTCGTCCTGCCAGTAGCGCCGCCACGCGTCGGGCGTGCCCTGGCGCTCGGCCCACTCCTTGGTGGCGGAGATGTAGCCGATGGGCGCGTCGAACCAGACGTAGAGCACCTTGCCGTCCGCGCCCTCGACGGGGACGGGCACGCCCCACGGGAGGTCGCGCGTCATCGCGCGGTCGGTGAGGCCGGCGTTGAACCAGCTCCCGACCTGCCCGCGCACGTTCGGCTTCCACTCCGGGTGCTCGGCGATCCAGGCTTCGAGGCGCGGCTGGAGGTCGCCGAGGGGGAGGTACCAGTGCGTGGTGGTGCGGACCTCGGGGACGGCGTCGGTGAGGGCGCTGCGCGGGTTCTTGAGCTCCTTCGGCGAGAGCGAGGTCCCGCAGTTCTCGCACTGGTCGCCGTAGGCGTCCTCGTAGCCGCAGACCGGGCAGGTGCCGCGCACAAAGCGGTCGGCGAGGAAGAGGCCGGCCTCGGGATCGTAGAGCTGCTCCTCGGTGCGCTCCTTGAAGACGCCCGCGTCGTAGAGGGTGCGGAAGAAGTCGCGGCTCGTCGCGTGGTGCGTGGGAGAGGTCGTGCGGCCGTAATAGTCGAACGACATCCCGAAGCGGCGGAAGCTCTCCTCGATCTGCGCGTGGTAGCGGTCCACGATCTCCTGCGGCTCGACGCCCTCCTCGCGGGCGCGGAGCATGATCGGGACGCCGTGCTCGTCGGAGCCGCAGATGAAGACCACGTCGCGGCCTTTCAGGCGCTGGTAGCGGCAGAAGAGGTCGGCCGGGAGGTAGGCGCCGGCGAGGTGGCCGAGGTGGAGCGGGCCGTTGGCGTAGGGGAGCGCGGCGGTGACGAGGAGGCGACGAGTCGCGTGGCGGTCGGCCATAGGGCGGGGCGGGTCG
>CAZPSO010000458.1:0-1083 GCA_964588895.1 uncultured Tessaracoccus sp. | reverse complement strand
CGGGCCTTCCTCTTTGAGCCAAGCGGCAATGCTGAAATCGCTTTTTTCTTCTGGTCGCAAGGCTGATAGAGACAACCAGGATTTTCCTCGGACCGATGCGACATAATGGTTCATGCCGTGATATTCCGCCCCTGGTAAAACACCCGGTGAGTATAGGTAGTATTGTGTACCGCTATACGGCGTATGCACATAAGGCCAAAGGGGGATGCAAGGGACGACGTCAGTTTTATGGTATGCGCGGAATATGCGTTCATTTCCTATCTCGCGAGTGCATGTGGTGGCAAAACTACTCATCCCAACTCGCGGGCTGCCGAATGTGTAAATGTAGGGCTTTATTCCATATTTGGCTTTAATCCACTCGCCGCACAACGTGGCTAACGCACCGCCAAGACTATGGCCAATACAATGAATCGTATGAATCTTTCCGCTTTTAACAGAGGATTCTATGAAATCTGTGAGCTGCTGTTCCATGCTCTTGAACGCAGTGTTGAACCCATCATGCACTAGTTGATTAAGTGAGGATCTGGAGCATCCGACGTTGAGATTTGTCAGCCAGTCAGCAAGATACTGCGTTCCGCGCAAAAGTATAAATGCCTGCCCCGCATAGGCACCCTGGCCAATTAAATTAAAGCCAAATGCAGTTCTTCATTTGATTAATCCAGGACCTCCAGTTTTTCCCTTAATAATGTTGTCGCCATTAAAGCTAAATGCGCTTTTATATTTGCTAGACAGGAAAATTATCGCTTCATCCAGCTTTGAATACTTGGTTAGAGCATATACATCCTCGGCGAGTGAAGCTGCTTGTGTGGGCATGAGCTCCATATCAAAATCCTGTGTCAATATTGTCTGGTTCGGTTGGCCATGTACATCTGCTAATAAATGGTGAGTTATTTACTTGTTTGAATGACTTTTCGCTGTTCAGCTCGCACTGAACGCTGAGGGCTCCACCTCTCGCTTCGGCATTTTCCTCAGGTGTTCTTTTGACGCCTGACCATATGTCGTACAGATCACCATTGTATTGGACGACGATATCTTGGTTTGCCACAAACTCCTGAGGCAAAAACTTTGTCACCGTGCGTTGAA
>CAZPSO010000457.1:0-1086 GCA_964588895.1 uncultured Tessaracoccus sp. | reverse complement strand
TGGTCACCTTCAACCAGGACATCCTGGTGCTGGCCAACCCGGAGATCGCGCAGCTTCCAGGGTGGGTGATCGCACTGATCGCGGCCGGCGGCCTGGCGGCGGCGCTGTCGACGGCGGCCGGATTGCTGCTGGCAATCTCCTCCGCGGTGAGCCACGACCTGATCAAACGCACCTTCAAGCCCGACATCACCGAGAAGGGCGAACTCGTGGCCGCGCGCGTGTCGATGGCGGCAGCGATCGTGGTGGCGACCTGGCTGGGCATGAATCCACCTGGATTCGCTGCACAGACCGTCGCCTTCGCGTTCGGCCTGGCGGCAAGCTCGCTGTTCCCAGCGATCATGATGGGCATCTTCTCCACCCGGATGAACTCCACCGGCGCGATCGTGGGCATGCTGACCGGCCTGGTCGCCACCAGCGTCTACCTGTTCACCTACAAGGGCTGGTTCTTCATCCCGGGCACGAACATGCTGGCCGACACCCCGGAGAACTGGCTGTTCGGGATCTCGCCGCTGGGGTTCGGCGCGGTCGGCGCGCTGCTGAACTTCATCGCCGCCTACATCACGATGAAGCTGACCAGGCCGGTGCCCGACCACATCCAGCACCTGGTCGAGGACATCCGCGTCCCGCGCGGTGCAGGTTCGGCCACGGGCGCCCACTGATCCGAGCCGCGTCCTGAAACCACGGCCCGCCCTGCAACCGGGGCGGGCCGTTCCTTTTCCGCGGCGAACGGGCGCGTGCCCGACTAGTATCGCGATACCGCTCCGCCACCGTCGCACCTGGAGTCCGGATGTTCCTGGAACTGATCGCCATCATCGCCGCGGGCTTCGGCCTGGCCGGCATCGTGCTCTCGATCAACCTGCTTGCCCGCAGGCGGCTGCCCACGTGGATCATCCCGGCCTCGGCCGGCGCCGGGATGCTGCTGATGGCGATCTGGCTGGAGTACTCATGGCTTGATCGCACCGCCGGAAGCTTTCCGGAGGGGGTGGAGGTGGCTTCCAGCAACAAGGTGCGCTCCTGGTACCGGCCGTGGACCCATGTGGTGCCGCTGAGCACCCGCCTGGTCGCCATCGATACCCGCTTCAACCG
>CAZPSO010000456.1:0-1087 GCA_964588895.1 uncultured Tessaracoccus sp. | reverse complement strand
TGCAGGACCTCGGCTACGTCGTCGATTTCAGCGCTTCCGACCAGTGGTCGATCCCGGCCCTGCCCACGCTGCGCCAGGTCTCCCCGGAGGCCAAGGACTACGCCATCGAGTTCGACTTCACCTCGGCCTTCACGGGCTCGAAGCTAGGTAGCGCGCAGGCGGCCATCACGCCGGTTAACTTGGCGCTCGGCTCCGCGACCACGACCAGTGGCTGCGAGGCGGCGGACTTCGTCGGCTTCCCTCCCGGCAACATCGCGCTCATCCGACGGGGCGAATGCGGCTTCGGGGTGAAGGCAGCTAACGCGCTCGCGGCCGGCGCCTCGGCCGTGCTCATCGGTAACCAAGGCGACGCAGCCGACCGCATGGCGCCCACCACCGGCACCTTCGGCGACGTCGTAGACATCGTCGGCGTGCCCATCTCCTACGACGTGATGGTGGAGCTGGCACAGCTCGCCGCCCAGGGCGAGGTCGTGGTGTACGTCAACACCGACACCTCCCTGTCCGGCGCGTCCATCTACGGCCCCCAGATGCAGCCACTCATCGACTGGCACATCGCCGAGGAGCTCATCCCGCTCCGCGGTGGCATCGACATCGACGGCAACGTCACCATCTTCGGCGACTGAGCCGAGTTCGGGTGGGGTGGCGGGAACGTCACCTCGCCCTTAGGTCAAGCGGGAGGCGCGTTGGTTGCGCCTCCCGCTTCTCGTTCGTGCGCTGTCGTCCTGCGGCTGGTGGCTGGCCGATCGCCGGTGCCTGCCTCGCGTGGGGTTGTTCAGTCCCAAACGGCGTCGTCCAGCAGGCCTAGCAGCAGCCGTTCGAGCGCCCACACGGTTACGGGGGCGCTGTTGCCCTGGTTCTCTAGTATCTGCACCTGATCGCCCCAGTCGACCGTCACGTAGGTAGTCTGGACGTCCGCGTAGGTGGAGGGGTAGGTTTCCGCCAGACTCCGGAAGTCGATGGCCTCCACGTAACGCATGACCTGCTCGAGCGCGAACTTGTCCACGCTGCCGGTGAACTCGCCCACGCGCTCCACGTTGCTCTCGCCCACGTAGTGGAAGGTGCCGTCGGCCGCGAACATAACCGACAT
>CAZPSO010000455.1:0-1096 GCA_964588895.1 uncultured Tessaracoccus sp. | reverse complement strand
CCGCCGAAGAGGCCGATCTTGCCGCCGCGCGCGTAGGGCTGGATGAGGTCGACGACCTTGATCCCGGTCTCGAGCATCTCGACGCTCGAGGCGAGGTCCTCGAACTTCGGCGGCGCGGCGTGGATGGGCCGGTACTCCTCGGCGGTCGGCTGCGGGAGCCCGTCGATGGCTTTGCCGACGACGTTGAAGAGGCGGCCCCGGATCTCCGGCCCGACGGGCATGGCGATCGGGCGGCCGGTGTTGACGACCCTCGTGCCGCGCGTGATGCCGTCGGTGGTGTCCATCGAGATCGCGCGGACGCGGCCCTCGCCGAGGTGCTGCTGCACCTCGAGGACGAGCGTGCCCTCGGCCCCCCGGTCGATCTCGAGCGCGTCGAGGATCTCGGGGACGGTGCTGCCGGAGAAGTCGGCGTCGATGACGGGGCCGATGACCTGGACGACCTTGCCGGCCGAGGTCGTGCCTGCTGCGGAGTTCGGGGTGCTTTCCATGCGTCTCTGAGGGAAGGGGCGATCGTCAGAAAGAGTCCGGCGCGCCTCGCCGCGGGGGACGCGTGGGCCGGGCCGCCAAGATACCCACGTGCCCTGCGCCGGGTGCCGCGCCGCCGCGCCGTACGCTCGAAGAAACGGGGAAAAGGAGACGATGAGCCGGAGAAGCGGCGCGGTGCCCCGCGCCTAGAAGTGCTGGAAGCCGGAAGCCTGGAGCGGGACGGCCTCGTCCTCGCTCAGCGCGAGCATGGTGCCCTCGTGCGGCTCGGTCACGACGCCGACGACGGCGTAGGTGTCCGCGGGCAGCTTGCCCAGCTCGGCCTCTGGCAGCGCGAAGAGGAGCTCGTAGTCCTCGCCGCCGTAGAGCGCGTACGTCTCGGGGCGGTCGCCGAAGCGCTCGGCGGCGCGGGCGGTCTGGACGTGGATCGGCAGCAGCGCGGCCTCGATGCGGGCGCCGACGCCGCCGGCGCGGCAGAGGTGGTGGACCTCGGAGGCGAGGCCGTCGGAGAGGTCGATGAGGGCGTTCGGGCGGACGCCGGCCTCGGCCCACTGGCGGACGCGGTCGAGGCGGGCGCGCGGCGCGAGGTGGCGCTGGACGACGTAGCTCCACG
>CAZPSO010000454.1:0-1099 GCA_964588895.1 uncultured Tessaracoccus sp. | reverse complement strand
TGTACTCGATGTACGGCATGACCGAGTCCAAGCGCTGCACCTGGCTGCCGCCGGAAGAGCTGGATCGCCGCCCCGACAGCGTTGGCATTGCCATTCCATTCACCGAGGTCTGGGTAGCCGACGATCAGGGCAGGCCGCTGCCTGCCGGCACGGTGGGTGAACTGGTCGTACGCGGCGCCCATGTCATGCAGGGTTACTGGCGCAATCCGGAGGCGACCACCCAGGCGCTCAGGCCAGGTCGCTACCCATGGGAAAAAGTGCTTCACACCGGCGACCTGTTCCGCATGGATGCCGAAGGTTTCCTGTACTTCGTTGGACGCAAGGACGACATCATCAAATCGCGCGGCGAGAAAGTCAGCCCGAAAGAGGTCGAGAACGTGCTCTATGCCCTTCCCGGCATCCGCGAGGCGGCAGTGGTCGGCGCTCCAGACGCGATCCTCGGACGCGCGGTGAAGGCGATCCTGGCAGTCGATGAGAACGTCACCATCACTGCCCGCGACGTCATCGCGCATTGCAGTGCGCGACTCGAAGAGTTCATGGTGCCTCGCCTGGTCGAGTTCCGCGACGCATTGCCCAAGACCAACACCGGCAAGATCCGGCGCGCAACGCTGCAAGCCGAGGCAGAAGGTCTTGAGCTGACCGGAGAAGACGTTTGAGTGTCGGCACTGCGCCCCGATGGCTCAGGTCGTGCGGCGCGGCAACAATGTCCTGAGCATGCGCTTCGCAGTCGCCGGCAGCAGCCATAGCAGCCGGCTCCGCAGCGCGGCATCCGGCTCCAGCGCCCATGCCTTGCGGGCCAGCGAGAATGTGTCGCCATAGCGCCCCCGCCACAGGCAGCTTTCCGCGTTCTTGACGTAGGCGGTTGCCAGGGCATGGCGGCGCTCGGCCTCCGGTACCCGTCCGATCGCCGCCTGCGCCGCACGCTCCATCACCACGATGTAGTCATCTTCGGTCGTGGCCAGCGACGACAGCCCGTCGTGTCCCCGCAAAGCGCGAGCCAGCGGTTCGGCGACGATGCCGATCGGCCAGCGCGCGGCGACGCGCAGGTGGAAGTCGAGGTCCTCGGCGGTCCGCAGGCCTTCGTCGAAGCCGCCGACGG
>CAZPSO010000453.1:0-1099 GCA_964588895.1 uncultured Tessaracoccus sp. | reverse complement strand
AAGGCTATGCATCGGTTAACTATTTCCGCAAGCGCATTGAAGGGTTTACCTCGGATCGCATGCGTAGAGTGACGGTCAATCAGTTGTTGAATGAAATGCAAATGAGTTACATCTACTTGTCGCCCTCGCAACGCGATGCCATCGACCAAAGAGGCGGGCCGGACGTGGCGACGGTGGATATTGCGGAAGAGCACAACAACGACGCGAAACTCGATTTGCAAGGTGTGGAGCTTCTGTGGGTGCAACCGCTGCCCATGCTGATGGAAGGGCTCGGTTACGCCATCACCCTGACCCACGTGGATCAAGAGCCCGACGGCTCCGGCGCACCGGCCTACGCGACGGAAGTGTCAAAGAACACCTCGAACCTTACCGCCTACTATGAAAACGACACGCTCTCGTTGCGTTTGTCGTACATCTGGTACGACGAGCAATTCGGCTCAAACCCCGGCGAAAATAACATCCCGCGCGCACAACGTTTTATCGACGCGCGCGGTCAATGGGATTTCTCCGCCAGCTACAACCTGGGCCACCTGCCCACCTCGCCCAAAATCACGCTTAACCTGATCAACTTCAGCAGCGAGCCACAGCGCGAAACCTTTATAACGGATAACGCTGCCTACCGCTATTACGACGCAGGCTATACGGTAATTTTAGGGTTTAGGGGAGTGTTGAACTAAAAAGCGCCAATGCACAGATTTGCCGTTTAGCAGCGGCGAATCTGTGCATCTACACAGCGACCGGTTTTATAGCTTGATGAATCAGGTCATGTCCGGCTGGGAAAAGACAAAAGAAAAAAAGAAAAATCGGATGGAATGGCTTCCGCCATCACTACCTGAAAGCCGATGGCACTAACGAAGTGCGCCGCCCGGTACATCTTAAAGTTAAAGCTACTCCACCTTAATTTTGGCCTTGCTGTCACCACCTTCTTGCGCAGCTTCAATAAGAACCAGTGCCCGCGCAGTGAAATACCCGCTAAAGCTGCCGAGCAGAAAACCCACGCACAGTGCTGCACCAAGCCCAAGTGACACCCCGACCGCTCCGACAACCGTCAATGCATATTTGGTAAAAAAAATGCCCATGATTACGGCGAGCGGCGCCC
>CAZPSO010000452.1:0-1105 GCA_964588895.1 uncultured Tessaracoccus sp. | reverse complement strand
TAACTAATTTTGAATAGCGCAAGCTGCTGGTCAGGAGTCAACTGAAAGTCGAGCAAGTCATTCTCAACCACAAAAAAGCCAGCCGCAGTGCCGCTTAATCCTGCCGCTTTTTTGATGGTATCTGCCTGAACTTGAGTCAGGCCCACGGCGACCATGTCTCCGGCAATTTTTTTCTGGGTTTTTTCCTTCATATCGTAACCACGACCAATCGTAAGGCCGGAAGTATTGGACGGCACGTGGAAGCAGCGGCTGTGGTAAGTACCGCCCTCCGCCCCTTCGGAATCCCAGGTGACCTCGCCATAAGTGGGCGCTGTGATGGCGACGGCTTTGAATATGCCTCTGTAATACTGCCTGAGAGTCAGAAACGTTCTGCCACCCGCATCTACGCGTTTGTCTGGATCTTTTGTCTTAAGGTGATCGGCTTGGAATTCGCCGATGGCGGTTTCGAGGTCGGTAGTGCTTTTTGAACGGATTGGAATGGCTGTTCGGTTGAGGCTGCGCCGATACACATTGATCAGTGCGGTGATGGTTTTAACGTCTTTTTCCAGATTTTTCCCTTTCTCGCCCACAGAGGCATGGATGCTTACGCTGATCATTCGTCCTTCTCCTTGATGTGTCTTGATATCGATCTACCCGCTCATCAGCTACGGGTTCAAACGTGCTACTCCTGCAAAAGCTAGCGCGCCGTTGATCATGCCAAACACGGCGTGAAGGTTCAACGAGGTCAGTCCAATATCTCGATAAAACCACAGCCCCAGTCCAACAACGAGTCCTCCTTTTATGGTCCGCGCATTTCACCATGCGCTCAGAGGACGCCTCTACTCTTCCTTTCGGTCGCATGTCATTTTGCCGAATGCCGATCCTTCGATAGGCACGGTACAGGCGGCGACCACGGCAATGGCCTTCGGTACAAAGCATTCGAACTCAACCTGAACAGTCTCAGATTCGACCTGTACCGAGTTGACCACAAGCGCGTCGCACTTGGCGAACTCGTAGATGCGCCCTTCCACGGTAAAGCTTTTGATGTCGACGAAATCGAGCAATTCGTGATGAATCGGCCGAACAGACTCTAAGCGCAGCTCAGCTTTGTCGATGTTGTATCGAA
>CAZPSO010000451.1:0-1107 GCA_964588895.1 uncultured Tessaracoccus sp. | reverse complement strand
GCCGGGCATAAGCCCATTTGAATTCCTCCTCCCTTGTCCAAAGTACCTTTACCGGCTGGCCCACCGCTTTGGAGAGACGGGCAGCTTCCACTCCTGCTTCGCCGGTATGTTTGCCCCCGTATCCCGAGCCTGTATCCGGCATGATCACCCGGATCTTTTCTTTGGGAATTTTAAATGCCCGTTCGAGCTCTTCCTGAACCCCAAAAGGCCGTTGCGTGCCTGTCCATACGGTGAGTTCATCGCCCTCCCACTGAGCCAGCCCTGCCCGAGGTTCCAAAGGCACATGGGCAATATAGTCCAAGGAAAAGGTCTGTTCTATTTTCTGTTCTGAGGCATTAAATACCTGGTCCGCTGCCGGATTTTGTTCCTTCGCCCCTGCCTCCTCTTTCAAGTACTGAAACAATTCCTTTCGGGAAGGCTGGGATTTTTTTTCCCATCGGGCATCAATCATTGCCAAGGCCACAGTGGCCGCCTGCGTGCTCGGGGCCGTCACGCCTATAAAGCCCCCCTCCTGCACCACTTGAACCCCCGGAACTGCCTTGGCTTTGGACACATCGGCGCTTAGCAAAGTTGCTCCCATTGCCGGAGGGCGCAGGATTTTACCATAAACCATTTCCGGCAACTTCATGTCGGAAACATACTTGTGCTGGCCGTTAAGGAAATTCTTGGCGTTCACTTTAGCAACCGAGGTGCCGGCTATCTTCCAGTTTGCGGGTGAGACCACCTCAACATTCTCTTGGACTTTTTGCAGCAATTGCTTCCCTTTAGCCAGTTCGGCATAGCTTAGTTTTTTTCCATTGGAAGGATGCTGCACCTGGCCTTCCTCCACCTGAATGGGAGTCTGACCCAACTCCCACTCCTTCAAAGCCGCTTGTTTCATCAATTCTCTGACAGAAGCGGCGGCTTTTCTTAATATCGGCCCCATTTGGGGAGTAGTGAGGCTGCCGTAAGTACCCCGGTCATAAGGCGTCAACAGGGTATCACCCATCACTAATTCAATGGCATCTACAGGTACAAAAAGTTCTTCGGCAACAATCTGTGCCAATGAAGTACGGATATTTTGGCCTACTTCTACTTTGCCTGTGAAGACGGTAATTTTCCCAGCTT
>CAZPSO010000450.1:0-1109 GCA_964588895.1 uncultured Tessaracoccus sp. | reverse complement strand
GGTTCACCGCGTTGAGCATCAGCTCGACGCACATGAACATCACGAGCGGGTTGCGGCGGATGAGCAGCCCCACGGCGCCGATGGTGAACAGCAGCGCGGCGAGGACGAGGTACCAGGTGCCGGTGACCTCCATCAGGACGACACCTCCTCGTCGGTCGGGCGGGTCTCCTCGTTGCTGACCTTCCGCACGAGGACGACGGCGCCGACCACGGCGATGGTGAGGAGGAGGGCGGTGGCCTCGACGGCGAGCACCTGGCTGGTGAAGAGGTCGCGGCCGAGCAGCACGATGTTGTGGTTGATCCCCTCGTCGAACAGCAGCGTGCCCCGCTCACCGGTGAGCTCGGTGCCGCCGGCCACGAGGGCGACGACGACCACGGCGAAGAAGGCCGCACCGCCGGCGAGGGCGGCCCAGCGCTGGCCGGGCAGCGGTTCGATGCGG
This sequence comes from uncultured Tessaracoccus sp., assembly GCA_964588895.1. Taxonomy (GTDB): domain Bacteria; phylum Actinomycetota; class Actinomycetes; order Propionibacteriales; family Propionibacteriaceae; genus Arachnia. The sequence continues at coordinate 670 of CAZPSO010000450.1, read as the reverse complement.
AGGTCCTCGTTGCGGTCGACGCCGAGCAGCATCATCACGAAGAGGAAGAGCACGACGATGGCGCCGGCGTAGACGATCACCTGCACCGCGGCCAGGAAGTGCGCCTCCTGGGCGATGAACAGCACGGCGATGCCGAACAGCGTGGCGACGAGGCTGAGCGCGGCGCGGGTGGTGTTCGGCGTGAGGATCACACCGAGGGCACCGGCGAGGGCGACCCCGCCCGCGATGACGAAGACGATGAGCTCGACCATCAGTGGTGGCCCCCGTGGCCGTCGTCGTGGCCGTGGTCGTCGGCGGCAGTCGGCGTGTCGGCCGGCTCGGCGGCCGCACCGCGGTCGGGCCGCTCCGGGGGACGCACGCCGAAGCCCAGCTCGCCCGACCAGGCGACCTCACCGACGTAGGCGGCGTCGCCGCTCGGGGCGGTGGCCCGCACCCACGCGGAGGTGTGGACCTCCTCGCCGGGGCGCCAGTCCTCCCAGGGGAGGTGGCGGGGCATGCCGTCGTCGTCGACCAGGAGCTCGTCCTTGGTGTAGATGGCGTCGGCCCGGTTGGTGAACGAGAACTCGAACAGCTTGCTCTCGGTGATCGCCTCGGTGGGGCACGCCTCGACGCAGAGGTCGCAGTGGATGCACCGCAGGTAGTTGATCTCGTAGACGTAGCCGTAGCGCTC
>CAZPSO010000449.1:0-1109 GCA_964588895.1 uncultured Tessaracoccus sp. | reverse complement strand
TCGGCTCCGCTGGGAGCGTCGGGACAGGGCTCCCGAGCGAGAGCGTCACCGCCATCGCCGAGGACCGCAGCGGGAGGATCTGGCTCGGGACCGAGCGCGGGCTCGCGACGGTGTTCTCGCCCGGCTCCATCTTCTCGGGCAACGCCGCGGCCCAGATCACCTGGGCCCGCACGCCGGAGCAGACGGACTTCTTCCTGCGCGACCTCCGCATCCTCGACATCGCCGTGGACCCCGCCGACCGGAAGTGGCTCGCCTCGGAGAGCGGAGCCTGGCTCCTCAACGCCGCCGGCAACGAGGTGATCGCGACCTTCACGACCGAGAATTCCCCGCTTCCCTCCGACGTGGTCGTGGACATCGACATCGACGAGACCGACGGCACGGTGTACTTCGCGACGAGCAGCGGGCTCTACAGCTACCGCGGCGACGCCACCGCGCCGGTCGCGGTGGCCGGCGACCTCTTCGTCTATCCCAACCCCGTCCGGGCCGAGGGCGGCGCGCTCCCCGGCATCGCGATCACCGGGCTCGTGGACAACGCCGACGTCCGCGTGCTGACCGTGGACGGGCAGGTCGTCGCCGCGTTCAGCACGCGCGGCGGGAGCGTGCAGTGGGACGGGCGCGACCAGCGCACGGGCGACTTCGTCCCGTCCGGGGTCTACATCGTCGCGGCGGACGGGGAGGGTGGCACGGCCTACGGCAAGGTGGCCGTGATCCGGTGAGCCGCTTGGACAAATCTTCGCGCCGGGGCCCGTTGAACCGAACGGAGCCGCCCGCGTATCTTGGAGTCCTCCCGCCACGGCGCGGAGAAAATGGTGGCTGTAGCTCAGCTGGTTAGAGCGCCGGATTGTGGTTCCGGAGGTCGCGGGTTCAATCCCCGTCAGCCACCCCGCTTGCCGACCGTCGGCGAGTCATGCCGCGTTCGTCTAGGGGTCTAGGACGCCGCCCTTTCACGGCGGTAACACGGGTTCGAATCCCGTACGCGGTACGAGCCCCGAGCTACTCCGGTAGCTCGGGGCTTTTTGCGCTCCGGGGGCGGCTCAGCGGAGGCCGGGGAGGTGCCGGACGAGCCGGAACAGCCGGTCCGTGGCCTCGGCGTAGCGCGCCTGCGAGAC
>CAZPSO010000448.1:0-1112 GCA_964588895.1 uncultured Tessaracoccus sp. | reverse complement strand
CGCGTGAGGACGACGTTCTCGCGCCCCGGCAGCGGCCCGCCGAACTGGTGCAGCAGCGACTCGAACGTCCGCCGCCCCATCACGAGCGGGTGGCCGAGCGTGAGCCGCTTGAAGTGGCGGAGGTCCTCCGGGATGTGCCACGGCAGGTCCTTCCCGTCGCCGATCAGCCGGTCCTTCTCCGCGACGGCCGCGACGATCACGATCTCGGGCCGGGCGTCAGGGGTCGGGGGTCGGGCGTCCGCCATCAGACGGCCACCTCGAACCGGATCGCGTCGTGGTGGCGGTAGCCGACGAGCCGGAAGTCCTCGAAGGCGAGCTCGTCGAGCGGCTTGTCGGCGATCTCCAGGCGCGGCGCCTCGAACGGCTCGCGGTCGAGCTGTTCGCGGAGGCCGTCCACGTGGTTGACGTAGACGTGCGCGTCGATGAGCGTGTGCGCGAAGACGCCCGGCTCCATGCCGACCTGCTGCGCGATGGCCTGCGTCAGCAGCGCGTAGCACGCGAGGTTGAACGGCACGCCGAGCGCGAGGTCGGCCGAGCGCTGGGTGAGGTGGCAGTTGAGGCGCTGCCGACCGTCGGCGGTCTCCTGCACGTTCAGGACCCACGCGAAGTGGCACGGCGGGAGCTTGCTGACGGCCGCGTTCGCGGGGTGCCACGCGCTCACCACGAGCCGCCGCGAAGTCGGATTCCGCCGCAGCTCGTCGATCACGTAGCCGACCTGGTCGAACGAGAGCGAGCCGTCGGCCTCGCGACGCACGTTCGGGTGGTCCGGCCCGGCGAACACCTCGCCGTCGAGCGCCGCGCCGGCGGCGGGGATCGGGAAGCGGCGCCAGAAGCGGCCGTAGGCGGTTTCGAGGCGGCCCTCGGCGTCGGCCCAGTCGTCCCAGATCTTCGTGTGCTCCCGCAGCTCGCGGATGTGCGGTTCGCCGGAGAGGTACCACAGCACCTCGCGCAGCATGGACGCGAAGTAGACCTTCTTCGTCGTCAGCAGCGGGTAGCCGTCGGCGAGGTCCACGCGGTAGGACTCGGCGAAGGACGAGATCGTGTCCACGCCGGTGCGGTTGCGCTTGCGGGTGCCGGTGTCGAGCACGCGGCGGACGACGTCGAGGTAGGCG
>CAZPSO010000447.1:0-1115 GCA_964588895.1 uncultured Tessaracoccus sp. | reverse complement strand
GCGCACCATGAAGAACTCGTCCAGGTTGTTGGAGAAGATGGCCAGGAACTTGGCCCGCTCCAGCAGCGGGATCCGCGGGGTGTCCTTGGCGCAGTCCAGCACCCTGTTGTTGAAGTCGAGCCACGCCAACTCGCGATCGAGGTATCGGTCGGGCGGCAGGGGCTGGGTGGTCTCAGTCAACTCGAAGTTCCTCTCATGTGGCGGGCCGGTAGGCGGTGTCAACGGTGATCCGGTCAAATCTAGCGGACTCGTAGAGCCTGACCACACGTTGTTCGCTCGCCTCCACGAACAGGTGTACCCGGGTGCAGCCGATCGTCTCGAGGTGAGCCAGCCCGGCCTCGAGCAGCGCCCGCCCCAACCCATGGCCCCCGTGGTCCGGGTGCACAGCCAGCACGTAGACCTCACCCGTGATCTCGTCGTGGCGCTTGGTCCAGTGGAAACCGGCCACCTGGCCGTGCTCGCTCCGGGCCACCAGCAAACCTGCGGCCGAGAACCATGGCTGGCTGGCCAACTGGTGGAACTCCTCGACGGTCAGCTTTCCCTGTTCCGGGTGGTGGGCGAATGCCAGCCGGTTGACCTCCACCACCGCCTCGGCGTCCTCGTCGCGGAATCCGGTGATGGTGTAGCCCTGTGGAGTTGCGGGTGTGGGTTCGTCATGCAGTTCACGCCCCATCTTGAGCAGTTCGCGCACGGGTTGCAGCCCGAGGGCTTCCGCCAATCGACGGGCTGCGGCCGAGGTGCCGAAGGCCCATAGCGAGTAGTCGGCGAACTGCACCAGCACCTCGCTGGCCAGGGTGCCCCCGAGGCCGCGTCGTCGGTGCTCTGGTGCCACGGCCACCTGGACGCTCTCCTCACGTGGGTCGGCGACGGCGAACCCGACGATCTTCTCGTCCGCCACCACGGTGAGGAACTGACCGGGGCGTTTGCCGTCGATGATGAGGCTGGCGGATTCGTTGACCGGGCTCACCCCGTCGGCGAGGGTGGCCAGTTCCACCACCTCGCGGACCTGGCGGCGTTCGTCGTCGCTCAGTTGTTCGCTGGGAAACGTCATGTGCCTCAAGCCTCTCGTTTGGAGCTGAACCTGTAGCCAACGTTACGCACGGTGGCGATCACGT
>CAZPSO010000446.1:0-1117 GCA_964588895.1 uncultured Tessaracoccus sp. | reverse complement strand
TGCTCGCTCGTGCTGGCGCTTCCGCTGCAGTGATGGAGCGCGTTCGTCCCCGGGTTACCGTGGGGATTGCCTCGCGGAGGACGCATTGATGAACACCATCGACAACCGCAGGCGCGATCCCCTGAGCCACGACAATCGCGATCGCTTGCACGATGGCGGCCATGTGATCAACCTTGATGCCGTTCGCCTTGCCCGATCAGGCGGAAGCACAGGAAGCACCGGAAGTACAGGAAGCACTGCAGCCTGTCGGGTGGATGCCTTGCTGCCTCTGAAGCAAAAACATGCACCTGCATCTTCGTCGGCACGCAGTGCGGATGTCATGTCTCTGCCTGGCGCGGATATCGTGCATCTGGCTGCCGGCTCGGCTTGCCGGGCCGCTGCAATGGACGGCGTCCACCGTTCGATCGACCCCAGATTGTCCAATTCCGGCTCGCTCAATTCTGTCACGTCCCGCTCCGGTGTTCCCGATCTGGCGGCGATTGCGCGTGAGCCTGACCATGCCACACGGCGTGCTGAGCTCAAGCAGGCGATGGCGCTCTTCTCCGGCGGACAGGAAGTGTCGGAGCGGCTGGTCGATCATCAGATGATTGTCACTGGGCTGGCGGCAGGGCACGTCAGCAATGACGACGGCTCAACCGGGGAAGATACCTGGCCGTTGGGAAGCGGGATGGACGATCCGGCTGTTGTCGTCGGGCTGGTGCTGCATCATGTGAGGCACAGCGTGGGGTGCGACATGCCCATTCCACCTACCGTGCTGCGTCAGCTCGACCGTCATGTCGCTCGTGGCAGTCCGGCGGCGCGGCTGGTGCGCGACTGGTTGAGCGCGCGTCTGCAGCGCAAGGACCGTCAGCACCCGGCGGATTGCCAGCACCTGCAGGTTTGCGATGGAGGCACACCATGAGCGGGCGCTTGCGGAACCATCTGCTGCATCGCCTTCGGCATGACGCAAGGCTCGGCGCGATACAGCTCGCGACCGACCACGGCATCCTAGCCACCGCAAATGAAGAACCAAGGCCGCACGGGGCTGCGAGCAGCCGCCGGCGGTCCAAACGAGCCATGGTTGCCGATGACAATGATCGTTTTTATTTTGCTGGACATGACGAGCAGCAGGCGGGCC
>CAZPSO010000445.1:0-1120 GCA_964588895.1 uncultured Tessaracoccus sp. | reverse complement strand
TTCCAGAACACCCTCCAGAAGGCCGGGTCGTTGATGAACATCTCGACGTAGCGCATCCCCACGAACTCGTCGCCCAGGATGCTGCCACCGGGACGGAAGCGGCGGAACGCGATCGCGTTGCCGACCATGGGCGTGTAGCGGAAGATGGCGAACCAGATCAATGGCAACAGGACGAACGTGTACAGCCGCCAGTCCTTCTTCAGAGCCTTGCGCCACGTGGGCTTCGCGCCCAGCGGATCACGCCTGTCCCGAAACACGCGCCCGAACCATCCGCCTCGCTTGACCGCCCCCGTGCCGGTCGCAGCCGTCGCCGCAACAGCGGGTCCGGAACCGGATCCGGGACGGATCGTCCCGGGCTCCGAACTCATGTGTCGTCCTCACTGTCATCCATGGTGGTCCTCCTCGACCTTTAGTCTTCCTGTGACACTAAAAAGCTAACGGGTGAGAGGGGCCTAGGTCAAGCCAATAGCGAAAATGTTTCGGATGAATACAAAAACTTGGATGCAAGTCCGGTGGCGAACCGGGACGCTCAGATGCTTTCCGAAACGTCGGCCACCGTGGCGTCAAGGGCCGCGATCACATCATCCGCCGCCACGTTGACGCCAACGCCGTGCGCCCCACCGCCCATCGAGATGGTTCGCCCCACAATGGCCCCGTCGGCGATCACAGGCCAAGGGTGCAGCGAACCGAAGGGAGTGATGGTGCCTCGTTCATAGCCGGTGACCTCCAGCGCGACCGCGGCCTCCGGCATGGAGAGGCGGGAGACGCCCAGCAGGGCACGCAGCTTCGGCCACGAGAAGTCCCGGTCCCCCGGCACCAGCACGAACAGGTAGTCGTCGTCGCCCCGCCGCACGACGAGGGTCTTGACCAGGTCACGGGGCTCGATGCCCCGCGCTGCGGCCGCCTCCTCGAGAGACCCGACTCGCCCGTGTCGTTTGACGCTGTGGGTGATACCGAGGTCGTTGAGGGCCTGCAGCGCCCGCGATTCAGGGTTCATGGGGCGAGCCTACGTCAGCACTCAGGATGGGGAGGCCCGGAAAACAGTGAAGGGCCGGCGAGCCGGCCCTTCAGTGGTGGGCGGTACTGGGATCGAACCAGTGACCTCTTCCGTGTCGGGGAA
>CAZPSO010000444.1:0-1136 GCA_964588895.1 uncultured Tessaracoccus sp. | reverse complement strand
GCGACGACCGCGACGAGGCCGACGACGACGAGGACCGCACCGGCGGCCGTGACGTCGATGAAGCCCGCACCGATGAACCCCGCGAACACCGTGGCCTGCAGGATCAGCACGTAGGCGGGCATCCGCCGCGGGCGGTGCTCGGTGGGCACCTGCTTCATGAGGAAGCCGGCCATGAGGGTGTTCTGCACCCCGTTGGCGAGGCCGACGACGACGGCGGCGAGCACCACCTGCCAGACCTGGTCCGCCGCCCCGACGCCGGCGATGGCGGCACCGATGACTGCTGCGGCCAGCGAGGCACCGGCGGGCTCCCCGAGGCGTGCGGCGTGCTTGGCGAGGAGAAGCGGACCGGCGACCAGCCCGACGCTGAGGCCGGCGACGACCGCGCCGTAGGTCGTGGCCTCGAACGCGAGCTCGGACCGCACGCGGACGATGAGGAGCACGTTGAGCGCGGACGTGACCAGGACGGTGACGAGCAGGGGCGCCAGCGCCCGGGCGACCCGGGGCGTCCGGAGCAGGCCGACGACGTCGACGCCTCGGCGCGCGCCCGGGACCGTCTCCCGTCCGACGTCGGGCCCGACCAGCGAGCGCTGCGCGAGCAGCACGGCCGGGGCCGCGAGGAGCATGAGGGCGGCCAGGCCGAGCAGCCCACGGGTTCCGGACGACAGCGCGAAGAGTGCGCTGCCGAGCAGGGGGCCGACGACGTAGCCGAGGTTCCGCACGGTCTGCACGACGCGGTTGGCGCGGTCGAGGCCGGTCTCGGTCCGCGCGACCGCGGGGAGCGCGACGAGCACCGCCGACCAGAGCATCGCCCCGAGGCAGCCGAGCGCGGCCGACACGGCCAGGTACCACCACAGCTCGTTCAGCACCGAGGCCGCGGCGATGAGCACCGCCTCGAGGAGGAAGATCGCGCTGATCATCCGCCGGACGCCGACCGCGGCGAGCACCCGAGGTGCCACGGGTCCCGCGAGCATCCCTCCGGCGAGCCCGGCGGCCAGGAGCGCGGAGACCTGCGCCGGTGACTCGGCCGACCCGTCCGCGAGGCGGAGTGCGAAGGCGACCTGTGCCGCCTCGTCGCCGAAGCTCCCGAAGAACAGCGCGGCGCACGCACCGACGACGGCCATGCGCGAGCGGTAGGT
>CAZPSO010000443.1:0-1141 GCA_964588895.1 uncultured Tessaracoccus sp. | reverse complement strand
ATATTCACGATTTCGCTATAAGCCAGAAGCCGGGTGCTGTCTGCCGGCTGGACACGGTGCCCGTAGATCGGAGACCAGCCATAATAAATCCCTTTTTCCCGAAGGGTGTTACTGAAAAAGTCGAAACGCTTCCATTTGTCCGGAGCAAGCTGGGTGGAGTGTATGCCATCGGTAGCATCCCATGTGAATTTATGAAACCGCACCCCGTTAATCCCATATTTTGCGAGGAACTGTGCCCAATCGTGGGCTTTTTCGGGTGAGGTAAACGGCTTATTGCCATTGATATTCGTACCCCAGAATTTGATTGGCTGACCATTTTCAAAAACCAGATCCTTGCCCTTCATTTGTACAAAACCATGTTTTCCTGCAGGCGCGTCCAGCCAATGGCTAAGATCAAGGTTTTCTGTTTTGTAATAGTCTTGTGGTTGAAAGGGGAACCAGGCTGCGTCCTGACCCTTACTCGATATGCTTTGGCCAGTGATGCACAGGATTAAAAATAGTCCCTTGAAGATCGCTTGCCTGTATTTTGTTCTCATCATTGTACCATTAATTGAGTCGGTTGAAAATGAACAGGGCTGGACATGATGCTCTTCAAAAGAATCATCAAAAATGATTGCGGACCATTTATCTAAAATGGTCCGCAAAATAACAGCCATCAGTAGCCAGGATTATTCTCTGTTATGGCCGAATTCCTTTCTATTTCGGATTGAGGTAGGGGAAAAACAAGGTGCTTATTGACATCGAACTGGACAGGAGAAACCAGCGCAGTGCTAAAGCCAGAATCACTGCCATCCCATCCTGTCAGGTCCATATCCCCTGATGCATGCCAGCGCTTGAGATCCCACCAGCGTTGGCCTTCCCCGGCCAATTCCACATACCTTTCGTCCATAATCCACTGCATGATGGTAGAGGCACTGGTTTCCGCTGTTGGATGATTTTCAGGAATTGTCCCATCCCCATAACCGGATTGGGCTGCCCAATTCCTTGCCCGCGTACGTACATCATTGATATGGCCGATAGCCGCAGCCGCATTACCGGTTTTAAGAGCTGCTTCTGCGGCAATCAGCTTCAGGTCAGCATATCTCAGCACCCGTTCGTTGTTGGCTGATCCACCATGAGGTGGGGTCAGGTGATTGACACC
>CAZPSO010000442.1:0-1157 GCA_964588895.1 uncultured Tessaracoccus sp. | reverse complement strand
GCGATCCCGGCGTCGAGCTGAAGCCCGGCGTCCAGGAGATGGTCCGCGTCTACGTTGCCCAGAAGCGCCGCCTGATCGAGGGCGACAAGCTCGCCAACCGTCACGGTAACAAGGGTGTCGTAGCGAAGATCCTCCCGCCCGAAGACATGCCTTACCTGGACGACGGCACGCCCGTCGACCTGGTGTTCAACCCGCTCGGCGTTCCGTCGCGCATGAACCTGGGCCAGATCCTGGAAACCCACCTGGGCATGGCAGCCTACAAGAACGGCGTTTCGTTCGAAACCCCGGTCTTCGACGGTGCCGATGAGAACGAGATCAAGGACCTGCTCGAAGCAGCAGCCCGCCAGGAACTCGAAGAGCGCAACAAGGCCGGCCTGCAGGTCGACAGCCGCGGCAAGGCCGTCATCAGGCGTGCCGCCAAGCTCGGCGTCATCGACCGTGGCCTTGAGGACAGCGAAGCTGAAGTGGCACTCGCCCGCAGTGGCAAGTCCGTGCTGTTCGACGGCCGTACCGGCGACGCGATCGACGCTCCCATCGTTGTGGGCATCATGTACATCCTGAAGCTCTACCACATGGTTGAAGACAAGATGCACGCCCGCTCCACCGGACCGTACTCCCTCATCACCCAGCAGCCGCTGGGCGGCAAGGCGCAGTTCGGCGGACAGCGCCTTGGCGAGATGGAAGTCTGGGCACTCCAGGGTCACGGTGCTGCCTTCACCCTGCAGGAGATGCTCACCATCAAGTCTGATGACATCGATGGCCGCAACGCTGCTTACGAGGCAATCGTGAAGGGCAACGACGTCCTCGAGCCCACCATCCCCGAATCGTTCAAGGTTCTCGTCAAGGAACTCCACTCCCTTGGACTGGACGTAAGCGTTCTTGACGACGACTCCAGGCCGGTAACGATCTTCGACGAGACCGGCCGGAATTGGTAAGGCCCGAAAGGATCCATATGAAAGAATCTATTGAATTTTCCAGGGTCAGGATTCAGATTGCTTCACCCGACCGCATCCGCGGCTGGAGCTACGGTGAAATAACCAAACCTGAAACCATCAACTACCGGACCCTGAAGCCGGAACGCGACGGTCTGTTCGACGAGCGCGTCTTCGGACCCGAGAAGGACTGGGAGTGCGCCTGCGGCAAGTACCGCGGGCAGC
>CAZPSO010000441.1:0-1165 GCA_964588895.1 uncultured Tessaracoccus sp. | reverse complement strand
AAAGATACATCATGGACAGGGCAAAGAGCAGGCTGAGGGGAATGACGGAGGCCACGACCAATCCGGATCGAAGGTTGCCTAACAACAATACTACGACAAAAACCACGATCAGACAGCCCAAAATAAGGTTCTCCGCAATGGTATGGGTGGTTTTATCAATCAACTCGCTGCGGTCCAAAAAGCCATTGATGATGATTCCTTCCGGCAGCGATCCCTTCATTTCTTCCAGACGTTCCTTCACCAGATCGATGGTACGCTTAGAGTCCGCGTCTTTCAGCATCATCACCTGCCCCAACACTTTTTCACCTTCGCCGTTGGCGGTGATCGCACCGAACCGGTTGGCATGGCCAAAACCAACCGTCGCCACATCCTTGATATAGAGCGGGCTTCCGTTTCTATTCTCAATGACTATGTTTTCAATGTCTTCCAGACTTTCCACCAATCCTTCACCCCGGACAAAAAAGCTTTCATTGGTCTTTTCGATATAACCGCCCCCGGCGATGTCATTGTTTTTTTCCAAAGCCGAATAAATGGCCGCCAGATTCACCTTGGCAGCCCTCAGCCGCTCTGGGTTAATGGCTACTTCGTATTGTTTGAGATAGCCTCCCCAGGTATTGACCTCCACGACGCCCTTAATTCCCGACAACTGCCTTCTCACGATCCAGTCTTGGATGGTTCGCAGATCCATAATAGAATAGCGGTCTTCAAAACCGTCCTCCACATCAATAATATACTGGTAGATTTCCCCCAGGCCAGTGGAGACAGGTCCCATAAAAGGTTTTCCGAACGAAGCGGGAATTTTTTCTTCGGCTATTTTTATTTTCTCCGCGATCAACTGTCGGGGCAGATAAGTACCCATCTTATCTTCAAAGACCACCGTAACGACTGACAAGCCAAATTTAGAGATGGAGCGGATTTCCGCTACCCCAGGCAGGTTAGCCATCTCAAGCTCTACGGGATAAGTCAGGTATTTTTCCACATCTTCCGTGGCCAGGTTCTGGGAAGTGGTAATGACCTGGACTTGGTTGCTGGTAATATCCGGTACGGGTCCCAAGGGAATTTGCGTGATGGAATAGGTTCCAAATCCGATCAACAGCGCTGTAAAAAGAAAGACAACTAATTTATGGTGGATACTGTAGTGGATGATTTTCTCTAACATAAAGGC
>CAZPSO010000440.1:0-1168 GCA_964588895.1 uncultured Tessaracoccus sp. | reverse complement strand
GGTGCTGCGGCGCTCCGGGGCATAGACCGCGGCGTGATGTCGGATTACGCCGCTGTGCGGCTAATTCGACCTACGGGGCTGCGGATTGTGGCGCTCGGGGGGGTATAGATCACGGCGAAATGTCGGATTACGCCGCTGCGCGGCTAATTCGACCTACGGGGCCACGCCGGGTTTTCCGGCTCGCCCCCGTCTGCTTGCGCCTGTATAATCCGGCCCCAGTTATGCGCGCTGCCTGACGCGGCGCTTTCATCTCAGCAAATCGGACTATCACCATGGGCTTTAACTGCGGCATCGTCGGCTTACCCAACGTCGGCAAATCCACTCTTTTCAATGCACTCACCAACGCGGGTATCGGCGCCGAGAACTTCCCCTTCTGCACCATCGAACCCAACGCCGGGGTCGTGGCCGTGCCGGACCCCCGTCTCGACACCTTGGCCGGGATCGTCAAACCGGAACGCGTGGTCCCCACCACCATGGAATTCGTGGACATCGCCGGCCTCGTCGCTGGCGCTTCACGCGGCGAAGGTCTGGGCAATAAATTCCTTGCCAATATCCGCGAAACCGATGCGATTGCCCACGTCGTGCGCTGTTTTGACGATGACAATGTCATCCACGTCGCCAATGGCGTAAACCCGGCGGCCGACATCGACGTCATCAACACCGAGCTGGCGCTGGCGGACCTTGAAGCTGTGGACAAAGCGCTCAACCGCTACGCCAAAGCGGCCAAAGGCCAGGACAAGCACGCCATGGCCATGAAAGCCGTCCTGGAAAAAATCCAGCCACACCTCAACGAAGCCAAGCCTTTGCGCTCCTTCGATCTCGACAAAGAAGAACTGGCGCTACTGAAAGAAATCAACCTGCTCACCCTCAAGCCCACCATGTACATCGCCAACGTGGCCGAAGACGGTTTTGAAAATAATCCGCATCTCGAGGTTGTGCGCAAAATTGCCAAGGAAGAAAAAGCCGTTGTTGTGCCTATCTGCAACAAACTCGAAGCCGACATCGCAGAACTGGAAGGCGAAGACAAAAAAGAATTCCTGGCTGAAATGGGCATGGAAGAACCCGGCCTTAACCGCGTAATCCGCGCGGGTTATCAATTGTTAGGGCTGCACACCTACTTCACCGCCGGTGTAAAAGAAGTCCGCGCCTGGACCATCCCCATCGGCGC
>CAZPSO010000439.1:0-1169 GCA_964588895.1 uncultured Tessaracoccus sp. | reverse complement strand
GCTCCGAGCACGGCCACACCTACGTCAACGGCGTGCTCGACCGCGCCGCCGCCGAATGGCGGTCGGCCGAGGTCCAGGCCGCCCGCGGCTGACATGCCCGCGGCGGCGCCGCTGCCTACGGAGGACAGGCGGTGGAATTCGACCTGATCGCCCGCATCCGCACTCGCGCGAGGCTGCGCGCAGACGTCGCCACCGGCATCGGGGACGATGCCGCCATCCTGCGGCCCGCCCCTGGGCACGAACTGGTCGTCACTACCGACGTTCTCAACGAAGGCGTGCACTTCCGCGCCTCGTATCCGCCGGCCGACATCGGCTGGAAGGCGCTGGCGGTCAACCTCTCGGACCTGGCGGCGATGGGCGCCGAGCCGGCCTGGTGCACCCTGTCCCTGACCCTGCCGGAGCCGGACGCCGCATGGTGCGACGCCATGCTGGACGGCTTCTTTGAACTCGCCGAAGCCCACGACGTGGCCCTGGTAGGCGGCGATACCACCCGCGGCCCGCTGGCGCTGGGCGTCACCGCCATCGGCCAGGTCCGCCCGGGCCAGGCGCTGCGCCGCGACGCCGCCAGGGTCGGCGATGACGTGTGGGTCAGCGGCACGCTGGGCGACGCAGCTGCCGCATTGGCGCTGGAGCAGGGCGCCAGGGAGCCGGGTCCCTTCCTGCGCAGCCGCCTCCACCGCCCCACGCCGCGCGTCGCCCTGGGCTCCGCGTTGCACGGCATCGCTCACGCCTGCATCGATCTTTCCGACGGCCTGGCTTCAGACCTCGGCCATGTCTGCGAGGCCAGTGGCGTGGGTGCGGAGATCACGGTTGTCTCGCTGCCAGCTTCGCCGGAGCTGCGCGCCGCTGGGCCTGATGACGCTATCCGCTGGAGCTGGCAGGCCTCGGGCGGTGATGACTACGAACTGTGCTTTACCGCGCCGCCCGAAGCTCGCGAGCGGGTCCTTGGCGCGGCAGAGGCCACGGGCGCTACGGTCACCCGTATTGGGACGGTTACCCAGGCGCCCGGTGTCCGCTTCGTCGATCCGTCCGGGCGCCCATGGAGCCCTTCCCGCTCCGGATACCAGCACTTCCAGTAGGCTGGGCCACGTGCAGCCGGAGCCGGGCACTCGCACACGGCAAAAGCACCCGCGATCGTGAGGGGCCGGCGGGGCAAGCCTCGGCGGGAC
>CAZPSO010000438.1:0-1176 GCA_964588895.1 uncultured Tessaracoccus sp. | reverse complement strand
CGACCGCGAGGTCGCCCTGGATCCCGACCATCCACGTGTGGTTGTGCCGGTCGTCGCCCTCACCGACCTCGGCCGTGCCCGTCTTCGCCAGCACCGGCTCACCGGGCAGGTCCTCGAGGAACCCGGCGCCGCCGTCGGTGACGACGCCCCGCATGAGGGTGGCCAGCTGCTCCGCTTCCTGCGCGGTCAACGGGGCCGACGGCGCCGCGACCTCGGGCGGCGCCTCACCGACCAGCCAGGGCACGACCGTGCGCCCCGCGGCGACCGACGCCGCGACCGTCGCCATCGCGAGCGGTGAGGCCTGGACGCGTGCCTGGCCCATCATCGACGCGGCGTGGTCCGTGCCGGTCGAATCGGTCGGGACGGCGCCGAGAAACGCCGGGTAGCCGAGGTCGGGCTCGCCGCCCATGCCGAGGGCCGCCGCCGCCGCGGCGAGCGCGTCCGGGGACGCCTGGTCCCGCAGCCCGATGAACGCGGTGTTGCACGAGTGCGCGAACGCCGTCGCGAGGCTCACCGTGCCGGTCGCGCTGCTCGGGTAGTCGGGGAAGTTGGTGAACGTGCGGCCCTCGACCTCGACCGACGGCGGGCACGTGACCTCGCTGTCGGTCGTGAGCCCCGCACGCAGCAGGGCGAGGCCGCTCACGACCTTGAACACCGAGCCCGGTGCGGCCGTCGCGAGGGTCGCGGTCGAGTACCCCGCGCTGCCCGGTCCGCTGGCCACCGCGAGCACCTCGCCGGTCGACGGCCGGATCGCCACGAGGGCGCTCGCCGGCTCGACCGGCTCGAGGACCTGCTCGGCGAGGACCTGGAGCTCCGGGACGAGGGTGAGCCGCAGGGGCGTCCCGGCCACGGGCTCGACGACGTGGAGCTCGCGCTGCGTCTCGCCCTGCTCGGCGAGGACCGTGACCCCGGGCGTCCCCCGCAGCTGGGCGTCGTACTGCCGCTGGAGGCCGGACAACCCGGCCCACTCCCCGGGCGCGACGGCGCCGTCGGACTCCTCGACGATCTCCGCGGTCGCCTCGCCCGCGGTGCCGAGGACGGGCCGGGCGAACGTGCGTGTCGGGGCCAGGGGGAGCTCGTCCTCGACCGCACGCGCCCCGGTGATCGCGCTGACGGCGTCCAGGTCGACCCCCGGGTCCTCGGCCCGGACGACGATCGCCTCGACGAACGCCTTCT
>CAZPSO010000437.1:0-1176 GCA_964588895.1 uncultured Tessaracoccus sp. | reverse complement strand
TAGGATCAGAAAGACCCGGACGAGCTGGCTACTCGATGTCCGGGTCCTACTGTTCTTCTAGGCAACCGGAGAGTGGGCGAAAGCCTGCTCTCCACCTCCAGAACATAACCCCCCCGTCCCGTCTCATCAAGCTCCTGATTCATTCATTACCGATAGCTCGCGACCTGCGTACTTGCCGGATTACGACGCGCGCGTCCGGCTCAAGCCTTCGCGCGCGACGTCGAGACTGGGATCGAGCCGGGCAGCTTCTGCATAGGAGCGTGCGGCGCGCGCCTGATCCCCGCGCCGTTCTAGGATCAGCGCCTGGTAGGCCCAGGCCTCGGCATTGCCGGTGTCGAGGCGCAGCGCCGTGTTGAAGTCCGCGAGCGCATTGTCCTCATTGTCGAGCGCCAGATAGGACAGGCCGCGCGCCGCATAGGGTTCCGAAGCATTCGGCGCGAGCGAGATCGACTGCGCGAAATCGGCGATCGCAAAATCGTGCTGCGTGCGCGTCTGGTAGAGGAGGCCGCGATTGTAGTAGGCGCGCGGGTCGGTGGTGTCGAGCTGGATCGCGCGCTCGAAATCCTGAAAGGCCGCCGTTGCGTTGCCGGCGATCCGGTACAGATTGCCGCGGCCGATATAGGCGGCGTCGTAACTTGCGTTCAACTGCAGCGCGCGGTTGTAGTCGGCTAAAGCCGCCTGGCTGTTGCCCATCGAGCGATGGATCAGCGCGCGGTTGTTATAGGCTTGATAGAAGTTCGGATTGAGTTGAATGGCGCGGTCGAAATCGGCGAGCGCCTCGCGATTGCGGCCGCCGCGGCCATAGGCCGAGCCGCGTATATTATAAGCCTCGGCATCGTTGGGCGACCGCTCGATCACCGCCGTCAGGGATGCGATGTTCTCGCTCGAGGCCTGGGCGGCGTCGGCCGGCGCCACCGTCGACAATGCTTCGGGCGCCGTCTGGCAGGCGGCGAGCGCCAGAAGCGAAGCGGCGGCCATCGCCGAAGACAACCGCCTGGCGGAACGCGCTGGTGAACTCATCGGCTGATCTCCATCTGATGCCATCGCGCCTGCGCCTTCGGGTGTTTCGGTGGGTTCAGGAACGCGCAACACGCAAAAGGTGGCCGCGATTGCTCGCGCCACCTTTCATCATTCGGCAAAAAAAGTCCAAAAAGCGGCGGATCAACGCGCCGCGAC
>CAZPSO010000436.1:0-1196 GCA_964588895.1 uncultured Tessaracoccus sp. | reverse complement strand
TCGGTGCTCGGCTGGCAGTTCTTCTTCGTCATCTGGATGTTCGGCTCGGGCTTCGGCTTCGCCGTGATGCCGCTCGTCGCCAACGCGATCGGATCGAATGACCCGCGCGGCGGGCGGCGCTTCGTGCGGATGGGCCTGTGGATCAGCTTCGCCTATGCGCTCGTCATGATGGTCCCGCTGTGGAACGCGGAGGCGATTTTCCTGGCACTGGGACAGGACGCTCACATTTCCGCCCTGGCGACGGATTATGTGCGAACATTGCAGTGGTCGCTCTTTCCGCAGCTTGCGATCATCGTCTTGCGGTCCTTCCTCGGGGCGGTCGGCCGGCCGGGGATCGTGGTCGTGGCGCTGCTTTTGGGCGTCGCGATGAATGCGATGCTGAGCATCCTGCTCGTCTTCGGCGGGCTCGGCCTGCCGGCGCTCGGCATGCACGGCGCGGGCCTTTCGACCTTCATCGCCACCTGTTGCGTCGCCCTGTTCCTGATCGTCTATGTGGCGCGGCAACGCGAGTTGCGCCGGCAGGACATGTTCGTGCGGTTCTTCAAACCGGATGCTCCTGCCCTCCTGGAGGTCTTCCGGCTTGGATGGCCGATCGGCACGACGGTGGTCGCCGAAGTCGCCCTTTTCACCGCCACCTCCTTCATGATGGGCACGATCGGGGCGATGGAGCTTGCCGCCCATGGCATCGCGCTGCAACTGAGCGGGCTCGCCTTCATGATCCCGCTCGGCCTGTCGGCCGCGACGACCATCCGCGTCGGGCATGCCTTCGGCCGCGCGGATCGGGACAACGTGGCACGGGCGGCCAGCACGTCGCTGGCGCTCGGCCTTGCGATCGCCTGCCTATCGGCGCTGGTCTTCCTGACGATGCCCTATGCGTTGATCGGCCTTTATCTCGATCTGGACGCTCCCTCCTCGGCCGGCGTCATCCCGCTCGCCGTCGCCTATCTCGGCGTCGCCGGCATCTTCCAGATCGTCGACAGCGTGCAGGCACTGTCGAGCGGCGCCCTGCGCGGCTTGAAGCAGGCGCGCATCCCGATGGTCATAGCGCTCGTCAGCTACTGGGCGATCGGCGTGCCGGCCGGATACGGGCTGGCGTTTTTTGCCGGGTGGGGCGGCATCGGGATCTGGTGGGGCCTGGCGATCGGCCTCGCCGCCGCGGCCGTCCTGATGACGGCGCATCTGATCGGGCGGATCAA
>CAZPSO010000435.1:0-1197 GCA_964588895.1 uncultured Tessaracoccus sp. | reverse complement strand
ATCCAGATCTTCACCCGCCGCGACCGTGGCGCCATCACCCCGCGGGCTTCAGCCGGCATCGGCAGCAACTCCCTGCGCGAGGCCAGCGCCGGCATCGGCGGAGGCGGCGCGCGCGGATGGTTCGGCATCGACGCCGCCTACCAGCGCACCGACGGCATCAACGCCTGCCGCGGCTCGGCGGACCTGTTCGCCGGCTGCTTTGCAGATGAGCCCGACCGCGACGGCTACCGCAATCGCTCGGTAAGCGCGCGTGGTGGGGTCTCGCTCGGGGAAACGCTGGCGCTTGAAGGCACGCTGCTGCGCGCCGAAGCGGAGAACGAGTACGACGGGACCATCTTTGGCGGCAACGAATCGGACAACCTGCAGGAGGCACTCGGGGCGACGCTGTCATGGACGCCATCACAGCAGGTCCAGCTCACCGTCCAGGCGGGCCGCTCGCGCGACGAATCGGACAACTTCTACCGCGACGGCGGCAACGACGATGCACCGCGCGAATTCGTCAGCGCATTCGACACCCGCCGCGACAGCGCTTCCCTGCAGGCCGACTTCGCTCCCGCCGCCGGACAGGCGCTGACCCTGGGCCTCGACTGGCACGAGGACCACCTCGACAGCACCACCGACTACGACATCGGCAGCCGCGACAGCAAAGCCGTCTTCGCCGCCTACCAGGGCCGCTTCGGCGCCCACCGCCTGCAGGCCAGCGCGCGCCACGATGACAACGAGCAGTTCGGCGGGCATGCCACCGGCAGCGTCGGCTGGGGCATGGACCTCGCCCGCGACCTGCGCCTCAGCGCCGGCTACGCCACCGGCTTCCGCGCCCCGAGCTTCAACGAGCTCTACTTCCCCGGCTCGGGCAACCCCGAGCTGGGGCCCGAGAAATCGAAGGGACTGAATCTCGGCATCGCCCAGGACCTTGCCGGCTGGCGCTGGGCGCTGGACGCCTACCAGACCCGGATCGACGACCTGATCGGATACGACAGCTCGTTCGAACTGATCCAGGCCGACGAAGCGCGCATCCGCGGCGCCGAACTCACCCTGGGCACCACCCTCGCCGAATGGGATGTGTCCGTGCAGCTGAGCCACGTGGATCCGCGCAACCGCAGCGACGGCGCCAATTACGACAACCTGCTCACCCGCCGCGCCCGCAACACCGGCCGCGTGGACCTGGACCGCGCATTCGGCGACCTGCGCGTTGGC
>CAZPSO010000434.1:0-1200 GCA_964588895.1 uncultured Tessaracoccus sp. | reverse complement strand
GAGTACTCGAAGTCCAGTGATCAAAATAAATGGGGGCAGGTCCTAAATTTTACATCTGGTTTAGTGGCAGGTATGTCAATTGTAAGACCTGACCAATTTTCGTGTGAGCGTTGGTTCACCTATGGCAGAGTGCTTTTTCTTTATCTTCCCCGTCCAATAACAGCGCTTGGCGCGTTACCCATATTCCTTGTGAAGAGGTCTATCAGGGGCGGATGCCCGAAATGTTCGGGCTCTCGCGGAAGGCTCCACCTTTGAGAAGTCCTGGGCGACATTCAGAAGTTGTAGTGCGCCAAGCTTGGAGGGGCGCTTGGTATTGTTGGCCGATATCGGCTCTACATTCCACATTGTCTGGGAGCCATACGCTGCTTTCCGCTTCCCCTCGTTCGTGCAGGACTGTAAACTTCTTGCGGTTATATGCTTTTTCATCTGCTCAGTAAACCAATCCAATTCACTCAATATCAAAGGGAGTAAATCAATGGGCGGCTTCAACAGAGATCATGTGAATGGCCAAACAGTCACACAACGATTTTTATCATCCTGGTCAAAAGATAAATACAGTGAAGCCTATCATCAAAACGCAAACCGCATACTCTACAACGATGTTGGTGGGGGAGCTATTTTGCTCGGGCCGTATCAAGGCAATATTCCTAGATGCATAGCAGGTGGCTTGGTCATTGGTGCTGAGTCAAATCCGGAAAATAATCTCGGGCAACGATCCTCAGGCTATGGAAGACGGTGGGAAAGACTCCACCTTATCGGTGTTAGCGCTGGCCATCTTGAACAACGCGACTACTCTAATTACAACACCGTCATGGGAACTCATGGTTTAAATAGTGCCATGATTCCATTTGAGGGAATTGTAAATTGGGTAATAGCCGAAAAAAGAAAGTATATCTATTCTGTTCACCTTGTTACAAAAGTTCTTGAGCTGGAGAAGGTTGTCGACTCAAAACATATTGAATGGACGCGAGGCAACGTAGCTCAATCTATAACTCAATCCATTTCCTATACATCGTCCAACGACAGCAGCATTTGGATTAATCTTGCGCAAAAACACGTCTGTCAAATAGTTTCTAGTTTCGCATCAGGTGAACGTATCGCACACGATTCAGGGATCCCTGATAATTGGCGCCTATCAACCGCAAATGAAAATACAATCTACGCGGAAATCGCTCGTCTCAACGCGCTCATCATTGACAC
>CAZPSO010000433.1:0-1213 GCA_964588895.1 uncultured Tessaracoccus sp. | reverse complement strand
TCGACGGCTTTGCTTCGTACTACCGTCGGCGTTTACTTCCCTCGTCCAAACGCTGCGTTGCCCGGCGCGGGTGAGCAGCATCATGTTATGGACCCTACGTCGAGCTCCGCCTGATATGCGCCTCCCCGTACTCCTCGCGTTGGTCCTCACCTTCGCACTCCTCTGGCTCGCGGCCGCCCTCCTCCGTGAACGCGCCGTCGTCGTCGGCTACGAGGTGCGCCACGCGCTGAGTGAGCACACCCACGCCGTCCGTCACGCGCGCAACGCCGCCGTGAGCAACGAGGCCATCGCGGCCGCCCGTCGTGGCGAGCTTCCCCGACTCCAGCGCTTCGACGAGGTCGAGGTGCCTCCCCGGCCGGAGTGGCTCGAGCGCTACGTCGAGTTCAATGAGGTGAACGGAGCGGCCACAATCCGCTCCAGGCGGAGCCTAGGCCGTATGCTGGCCTCCGTGCCCGCGTGGTTCTTCCACGGCGCCTTCGCCGTCGTGATCGTCGTACTCTCTGGTTTGGCGCTCACCGAGAGCCGTTCCCGGCCGGGTCCATAACCCGCCGCAGCACGCCGACGCCGGGCTCCACGGTTTTGCCCGTCTCGCCGTCGGCGTCTACTTTGCCTCCATCAACGGTCGCGATGCCCGGCGCGGGTGAGCGGCCAAATGTTCTGCCGCGCTCCCGTTGTGCCCGACCGGACATGATTCAAGAGCCCATCATTCTCGACGGTGACGGCGGCGCTGAGGTCTTCCGAACGAAGGAGGAGGCCGAGCGCTACACGGAGCCGGTCGATATAGAAAATGGGGTATACGTCGCCTACGACGCTGCCGGGCGCCTCCTCCACCTCGGCGTCAGCGCGGACGGTTTTCGTGGCCACCTCTCGTTGCCCGACCCGCCAGAAGATCGGGGGGTGGAACTGGCCGAAGCGCTTCGGACGATGCTCGGCCACATCGCTGAAGTACGACGGGTCCCGTTCAACAGGTACCGGCTCCACGAGCACCCGCTGGAACGGCTCGTCGAGATCAGCAAGAACTACTACTCCCGGTGAACCGCGCGGCAGAACCCGCCTCTGCAGCCGACAGCACGCTCCACGGCCTTGCGTCTTTCGACCGCTAGCGCCTACGTTGCCACTTCCAACCGCTGCGCCGCGTGCTGCGGCTGAGCGGCCAACTGTTAGCCCGCGCTCCCGATGAGCTGTCCTCGTTGCGCCCATCTCGATAACCGCG
>CAZPSO010000432.1:0-1223 GCA_964588895.1 uncultured Tessaracoccus sp. | reverse complement strand
TCGTCGAGAACCACATCCAGATCGGGATCGAGGCGCTGCGCCTGATCCGCCGCAACGGCAAGTCGGTGCGGCACCTGCGCTTCTGATCCCCCCGCTTCTGACCCCTGTTTTCCCCGGAGCAAACCCATGAAACGCTGGACCCTGCCCCTGATCGCCGCCCTGGCCGCCGTGTCGCTGTCGGCCTGTGCCGAACCCGCGCCGGACCCCGTGCCGGAGCCCACTGTGCCCGCAGCCCAGGCGATCGACACCCAGGGCGCGCCCGCGCCGGACGCGATGGCCGACGCCACCTTCCAGTGGCCGGAGATGACCGTCTACAAGACCCCGTACTGCGGCTGCTGCGTGGTGTGGATCGAGCACGCCGAAGCCGCGGGCATCCCGGTGGAGGCGGTGAACATCGATGACATGGGGCCGACCAAGCAGGAGCTGGGCGTGCCCTACGGCAAGGGCTCGTGCCACACCGCGACCATCGACGGCTACTTCATCGAGGGCCACGTGCCGATCGACGACATCCGCCGGCTGCTGGTGGAGCGGCCCGACGCGCGCGGCCTGACCCTGCCGGGCATGCCCGCGGGCTCGCCGGGGATGGAGATGCCGGACGGCAGCGCCCAGGCGTTCACGGTGGAGCTGGTGGCCCGCGACGGCAGCACCAGCCAGTGGGCCCACCACCCGGCGCGGGAGGGGGGACAATGACCACCGCGAGCGAGGTCGTGGCGTTCTGGCGCGATGCCGGGCCGCAGAAGTGGTTCAACGGCGGCGAGGAGTTCGACCGCGAGTGCGAGTCGCGGTTCTTCAGCGCGCACATGGCAGCGGCCCGGCGCGAATACGAGGACTGGATGGAGGATGCGGAGGGCGTGCTGGCGCTGCTGGTCCTGCTCGACCAGATCCCGCGCAACATCTTCCGCGGCAGCGGCCACGCCTTCGCCACCGACAGCCTGGCGCTGCACTACGCGCGGCGTGCGGTGGAGGCACGGCTGGACATCGAGGTCGATCCGGCGCTGCGCACCTTCGTGTACCTGCCGTTCGAACACTCGGAGGACATCGCCGACCAGCACCGGGCGGTGGAGCTGTTCAAGGCCATGGGCAACGAGACCTACCTGGACTACGCGGTCAGGCACCAGGTGGTGATCGAACAGTTCGGCCGCTTCCCCCACCGCAACCGCGCGCTGGGCCGCGAAAGCACTGCCGAAGAGCAGGCCTGGCTCGACGCCGGCGGCGGGTTCTGA
>CAZPSO010000431.1:0-1224 GCA_964588895.1 uncultured Tessaracoccus sp. | reverse complement strand
GTCATCGGACTTTCCCCATGGCTTTTCTACGGCTATCAATATGACGGCATTTTCCAATCGGTGGAAGAGATTGAAGCCAGCCCTGTGCCGGTGGATAACAACGGAAACAGGTTGGGGGTGGAAACACCGGACCAAGCTGGTGTCTACGTCGGCGATATTAAATACAAGGATGTGAACGGGGATGGGATTATTGATGAAAGGGACCAGACTTTCTTGGGCAACCCTTGGCCTAAATTCAGCTTTGGGATGACCCAGCAGTTCAATTATAAGAACTTCAGCCTGGAGTTGTTATTTACAGGTTCTTACGGAAACGATATTTACAACTACAACCGCTTTGTAAATACCAACCCAAACAATATCAATCTGGGCAGAAACATGCTTTTGGAGACGTTTGACTATGCGAAAATAGAGCTCGATGGTTCCGGCAATCCCTTCATTAGCAATCCAGGGACCGAGGTGCCGAGGATTACCGTCACGGACATCAATGGAAACGGCGAGCGGATTTCGGATAAATTCGTAGAGGACGGATCTTATATCAGGTTGAAAAACCTACAGATCGGCTATCAGGTGCCCGAAAATTTACTGTCCAACCAAAATGTCATTAGAAGTGCGAGAGTTTCTCTAGGGGTGCAGAACCTGTTTACATGGACCAAATACAAGGGCTTCGATCCGGAAGTGGGTGCCTATGTGGGCAATAACGTTACGGCATCCGATCAGCTCATCGGAGTGGACTATGGAAGGTATCCTTTGACCAGAATGTACACCGTCAATGTGGGTATTGATTTCTAATCAAAAATAAAAATACGCTATGAATAGATATATAAATTTCAGAAAAATAGCAGCAGGCATATTTCTGACAGGGGCAGCCCTTAGCTGTTCCCCGGATTTTCTGGAACGTCCCCCACTGGACGCCATTGTGGATGCCAACTTCTATCAAAATGATGAGCAGATCTTGGCGGCGACTGCCCCCTTGTACAATATTGTGTGGTTCGCCTACAATGACAAAGCCTCCCATGGTATAGGGGATGCCCGTGGTGGGATACTCACCACAGGATCGTACCAACTTGAGAATGTAAGGTTCAATACCACCGGGGAAACTCCCGAAAACGGCTCTGCCTGGCGGGCTTTCTACAACGTGGTGGCGCAATCCAATTCCTTGATCAACAACATTCAAACCTTTGCCGGTGAAAATGTCTCTGAAGAAAGGAAAAACCACGGCTTGGC
>CAZPSO010000430.1:0-1225 GCA_964588895.1 uncultured Tessaracoccus sp. | reverse complement strand
CCGCTCAGGTGCCGGGCAGCGCTCGGTAACAAACAAGGCGCTGATGCCCGAACCGCGCACCGGGCTTGGTGCGGGATGTCAGCTGGTCGGACATGGCGTCAACGTACAAACACCTTAAAACTAATGCAAGGAGTGTGGAGGCAGAAGATTTTCATCCTGCCAGCACGCAGCGATCGTCGCTAGAATTGTGACGTCCTGTAACTTAACGGTAGTACACAAAGTGGCTTCCAGGCCGCACCGGCGTAATGCATCAGACAGAACGACGGAACTCTGATCCACTGCACGTGCGTGGATACGGACTGTAAAGTAAAGCCATGACAAATCATGAAACTGGAAGCGACCCGGCGGTGCGTCGCTGGACCTGGCCGTGGGTGCGAAGGGAACTACGCGGCTACGCCGAAGCGCTTGCGATCGCATACATCGTTATCACTTTTCTGTTCACGACAGTTGGGGTGGTAGGCGCGTCCATGCTGCCTACCCTCGACGGGGGACCAGGCAGTCAGGCACTGGTGCAGAGCCTGCTGACGGGCGACCGGGTGTTCATCCCCAAGTACGACACCTGGCTACGCCGGGCAGGTTTGCTAGGGGAATATGAACGCGGAGAAATCGTTGTTCTCCGCCCACCGACAAACTCGCCAAGCGCACAGATCACAGGCGAACGCAACTTCTTCATCAAACGCATCGTCGCTGTACCGGGTGACACGTTGAGAATCGAAGAGGGCCAGGTGATAGTGAACGGACATCCCATTGACCAATCTGTGCTGGAAGTTCCTGGGGCAGGGGAGATCGCTCCACTCGACTTCCCTGTGATCACCCAGGCGGCCGGTCACATAACTGGCGCAAATGTACCCTTTGTCAATGCTGGCCCAACACTGGTGCCGCGGCACACCGTCGCGGGAGATTATCCGCCCGCGGTGCCTAGCGACGACCCCGTGCTGCAGCTGTATTTCGGTTCAACACTCGAGGCGCTGGCTCCGCTGCCTGCCAGCGCACCGGACGGAACGCCGTTTGTTCATGAGTTGGTTATCCCGGAAGGCCACTATTTCGTAATCGGAGATAACCGCAGCATGGGAGGCAGTGAAGACTCACGGCTCTTTGGTCCAGTGCCTTCTGTCTCCATAGCCGGTCGGGTTTCGGCCGTCATCTGGCCGCCCAGACGTGACGGCCAGTGGAACTGGCGGCTCCTCGACATACCAGGTGCCTTCGGTGAGATCCCGGAAACTGG
>CAZPSO010000429.1:0-1225 GCA_964588895.1 uncultured Tessaracoccus sp. | reverse complement strand
TTCCGCCCGTAGCACTGCTGGCAGAGGCCGCGACGGCTCTCACAGGTGAGGACCGAGCGGACCTTGACCATCGGGATACCCACATCCTCGATGATCTCGGCGGCCGCCTCATCGATCATCTCGCCCGCTTCGAGCAGCGTCTCCCCATCGATCGGGTCGATCACGTCGTCCAGCGTGACCAGGCCGACGATCCGGTCCTGGAGCGGCTCGACGATATCCTCGCCCTCCTTGAGCGCGGTGATCTCGAGACCCAGCACGGTGCCGCAGTCGTGCTCGGCAATGGTGACGTCCTGCGCGACGTCGACGAGACGACGCGTCAGGTAGCCCGCGTCCGCCGTCTTGAGCGCCGTATCCGCGAGGCCCTTACGCGCGCCGTGCGTGGAGATGAAGTACTCCAGCACGGAGAGCCCTTCCCGGAAGTTCGACTTGATCGGGCTCTCGATGATCTCACCGATCCCACCGGTCAGCTTCTTCTGGGGCTTGGCCATGAGGCCACGCATCCCGGCGAGCTGCCGCATCTGATCGCGAGATCCACGGGCGCCGGAGTTCATCATCATGAACACCGGGTTGAAGCCGCCGCGCGACTGCCCCAGGCGGCTGACCATCGCGTCCGCAACGTCGTTGTTGGCGTGCGTCCAGGTATCGATGACCTTGTTGTAGCGCTCGCCGTTGGAGATCACGCCGTTCTGATAGGCGCGGGTGAAGCGCGCGACGTCGTCGTCCGCTTCCCGAAGGATCTCCTCCTTCTCGGGCGGGATCTCCATGTCCTCGATGCCGACCGACACGCCACCCCGCGTGGAGTAGCGGAAGCCGAAGTCCTTCAGCGCGTCGAGGAAGACGGTCGTCCGCGCCAGCCCTACCACCTGGTAGGAGGAGAAGACGATGTCGCCGAGCTCCTTCTTGCTCGCGGTGCGGTTGAGGAACCCGAGCTGCGGCGGCACGACCGAGTTGAAGATCACTCGCCCCGCGGTCGTCTCCACCCACTTCGACTTCCGCGCGTTGCCCTCCTCGTCCGGCCCCATCCCCGACGGATCGTACCAGAAGTAGATGGGCGAATGGTAATCGATCTTACCCAGGTCGATCGCCATCTCGACCTCGCCGACCGTGCCGAAGCGCGGCACCTTGTTGCCCTCGGCGAAAGCGGTGGCGAAGCCCTCCGGATCCTTCGTGAGCCAGTAGCAGCCCATCACGATGTCCTGCGTGGGCGCCGCGATCGGCCGGCCGT
>CAZPSO010000428.1:0-1230 GCA_964588895.1 uncultured Tessaracoccus sp. | reverse complement strand
GTCCACACCGAGTAGAGCCCGGCGAAGGCCAACGGCTGGCCGTCCTGCCGCTGGATGTAGTACGGCTGCTTGCCGGCGCCCTCCGTCTTCCACTCGTAGAAGCCGCTGGCCGGCACTATGCAGCGCATGCTCTTCATGGCGTCGCGGAACGAGGGCTTCTCGGCGGCGCTCTCGGAGCGGGCGTTGAAGAGCGTGGACTTGAAGTCGGCCGGGTCCTTCACCCAGTGCGGGATGAGGCCCCAGCGCATGTACGACAGCTCGCGGCTGCCGCCCCGGCGCTCGGTCACCACCGGCACCTCCTGGGTGGGCGCGATGTTGTAGCGCTCCTTGAGGGGGAGGGGCTTCACCTCGAAGAGCGACGCCAGGTCGTCCTCATGCGTGTACAGGGTGTACCGTCCGCACATCAGCTGACCTCCTTCAGTTCCGCGAGGATCTTCTCGCGGTCCGCCTCCTGGTAATCGCCTAGCGGTTCGTACGTCTCCACGAAGGCCTCCAGGCCCTCAAGGTGCGCCGGGAAGGACACGAAGTTGTGGTCTGCCATCACGTCCATGCGGCTCGTCTCGTACAGGGCGCCGTTCCAGCCTGCGGCTTCGATGCGCTCGAGGCTGAAGCGGTGGAGGGTGGCCTGCATGAGGGTGTGGATGAGGTCGTGCTGGTCCTTGGTGAGCCGCTCCCAGGCGGCGTTGGCCAGCTGTCGGCGCGCCTGGTGCAGGGCGTCGGCTATGGCGGTGGCGACCTCGCGCGCCTCTTCCCTACTGAGCGGCTGGTCCTTCTCCTGCTGCTGCTGGCCGGCCACGGAGGGTGGGGGCTCCACGCCCTGCTGCAGGAGGCTGTTCACGAAGCCCGCCAGGTTGTAGATGGGCCGGCCCGCCTGCTCGGCCCGCGCCTGCAGGATGCGGGCGTAAGCCACGATGTCCAGCACGCGCTGCGGGCCGTACTGCGTGACGGTCTTGTCCGGGTCCTGCGCCCAGCCGATGTCCTTGAGCGCGTCGACCGCCTGCAGCTCCTTGAGGAGCTGCTCCTTGTCCGCCTCGCGGGCCACGCGGCTGGCGAGGCTGGCGGGCAGGCGGACGCGCGGTTTGAACACGTCGTTCCGGGCGATGGTGAACCGCACGCGCTGGAGCTTGCGGCCCACCTTGAGCGGTTCGTACTCGAACGTGAGGCTGGTGTAGGCGGCGAACTCCTCCTGGGCCTTGTCGAGCACGTAGCGGAAGTCCTTGAAGCGCTCGT
>CAZPSO010000427.1:0-1239 GCA_964588895.1 uncultured Tessaracoccus sp. | reverse complement strand
CGCTCGGTCTGATCGTCGCGCTTGCCGCGGCTCCCGCCTTCGCCCAGAGCACCTCTGCCGGTGTCAACGGCGTCGTGACGGGTCCGGACGGCCTGCCGGTCACCGGCGCCGAGGTCACCATTGTCCACGTCGAGTCGGGCACGGTCAGCCGCGTCACCACTGACGAAGGGGGCCGCTACAACGCCCGCGGCCTGCGCGTGGGTGGCCCGTACACCATCAACGTCACCAAGCCGGGTGAGGGCACCACCACCGAAGACAATGTCTACCTGACGCTGAACCAGGTGAACCAGGTCAACGCGAACCTGGCTGGCGACATCACCACCCTGGGCGCGGTTGTCGCGACCGGAACGATGGTCGGCTCGGACATCTTCAGTGCCAACAAGATGGGGGCCGGTACCAGCGTCAGCAGCGCGGAGATCGAAGCCTTGCCGTCGATCCAGCGCAACATCCAGGACTACATGCGCCTGGATCCGCGCCTGGCCCAGACCGACAAGGGCCGCGGCGAGATCTCGGCCGGCGGCCAGAACACCCGCTTCAACGCCATCCGCATCGACGGCGTGAGCACCAACGACCCGTTCGGCCTGGAGTCCAACAACCTGCCGACCATGCGCCAGCCGGTGTCGATGGATGCCATCGAGGCGATCGACGTCGACCTGTCGAACTACGACGTGACCATCGCCGGCGGCACCGGCGCGGTGGTCAACGCGGTGACCAAGTCGGGCACCAACGAGTTCAGCGGCTCGGCGTACTACATCTACCGCGACCAGGACTGGGTGCGCGACAACGAGGACGGCACCCCGTTCGGGGGCTTCATCGACGAGGAAACCTACGGCGCGACCTTCGGCGGCCCGATCGCCAAGGACAAGCTGTTCTTCTTCGTCAACTACGAGAACTTCACCCGCAGCGCCCCCGGCCCCTCGTACGGCCCCGAGGGCAGCTCGGCCTCCAACATCGTCACCGGCATCAACCGCTCGCACATCGACGAGGCCCGCCAGATCGCGCGTGATGTGTACGGCGTGGATATCGGCGACTACGCCGTGCCGGACAACCTGGAGACCACTTTCGAGGAGTACGCGGCCAAGATCGACTGGAACATCAGCGACAACCACCGCTTCTCGATCCGCTACAACAAGTCCGAACAGGTGGATGCCAACCTGCCGGGCCTGGGACAGAACAGCATTTCTCTGAACACCTACTGGTACAACCACGACAAGGTGTTCGAGAGCACCGTCGCCCAGC
>CAZPSO010000426.1:0-1241 GCA_964588895.1 uncultured Tessaracoccus sp. | reverse complement strand
GAGTTGGTGAAGGAGAAGTCGAGCCCGCCGATCTCGATCGGAATCAATCTCGAGATCTGAAACTGGGAGATCGGATCTTCGGCCATCAGGCGCCTCTCGATAACAAAGTCGGCGCCAACGCGCCGCGATAAATACGTCTTGCCTCAGCCCCGGCCGTTGTCCGGCGGCTTCGTTCCGCGCTCCGCGACCACGCCTGCGGAGCGAAGAACGTTCAAAACACCCGCGACAAAGCCCAGCAGCAAAAAGACGATCAGGCCCCACGGGCTCGTCCCGGCCGCCGCGTCGATGAACCAGCCGATGGCTACACCCACGAGGACGGCGGCGATGAACTCGCTCGACAGCCGCAGCGCCTTGCCCATGCCGGCCATGCCGCCGGACCTTGGACCATTCGCGTCGGCGTTCTTCGCCGGTCGCTTCAACGCCAGCTTGGCGTCGAGCTCGCGGCGGCGACGCTCCAGATCGTCTCCGCTGCCATCCGGCTGCCGACCGGCCGGTCGGCTGTCGTCTGGCCCATTCGTGTCGGCCACCGCAACCTCCTGACCGCCAGGCGTCCGCTGGCTTACCGCTTCAAAGTCGCGCGCAACATATTCAGGGCATCCGCCCCCGTCAAGCCAGGGACCGGACAGAAAGAGATTCGTTTTCTTGCTGGAAATTCAACTGTTTAGCCATGTGCGACAATGCGCCCACATGGGCTGCCGGCGAATTGCGGCCTTCGCGGCCGGCAATCAGCTCCAGCCGCCGTTCTTGGTCCGGTAGAAAATGTGCAGGCCGATCTTCTTCACCTGGTCCATCGAGCGCGCCCAGC
Organism: uncultured Tessaracoccus sp.; assembly: GCA_964588895.1. GTDB lineage: Bacteria > Actinomycetota > Actinomycetes > Propionibacteriales > Propionibacteriaceae > Arachnia. The sequence goes on along the minus strand of CAZPSO010000426.1, from coordinate 436 downwards.
GCGGCCTGACATAGGTGGCATGATAATGGGTGGACGAGCCGACTTCCGGCAGGAAGATCTTGCCGGCGGTGACCGCCAGGGCGATGTCTTCGGCAAGCTTGTAGTGCTTCGGGCTCGTCACGCGCGGCCGTGTCCCGTCGCAGGCAAAGGAAAACTGGCACCGGTTGCGCCAGGTCCGGTTCTGGTAGACGACGCCGCAGATCGTGCTCGGATAGGACGGCGCACGTACGCGGTTGAGAATCACCTGCGCGACCGCCGCCTGGCCTTCGGCCTGCTCGCCGCGGGCTTCGAAATAGATCCCTTCGGCCAGACACTTCTGCTCCTTGGACGAGAACACGCCGGCCGGCAACGGATGGGCCATCCAGTCGTGATCTTCCGGCGCCATCGGCGGAATGAAGCGGCCGCCCGCCGGATCCTCGCCTTTGAGCAGGCTCGC
>CAZPSO010000425.1:0-1246 GCA_964588895.1 uncultured Tessaracoccus sp. | reverse complement strand
AACAAGCTCGCCATCCGCGACGCCGTCCGCGAGTACGCCGACGCGCTGATGGTCGTCTCCGAGCCGTTCGCCGTCGCCTACGGCCTCGACGCGCTCACGAACGCGATGGTGATCGACATCGGCGCCGGCACGGCGGACTTCTGCGTCATGCACGGCACGATGCCGACCGAGGACGACCAGCGCACGCTCAACCTCGCCGGGGACTACGTGGACCGCCACCTCCTCGGCCTCCTCACCGAGCGCCACCCCGGCGCGCGCTTCTCCGAGACGGCCGTCCGCCACTTCAAGGAGCAGCACGGCTACGTCGGCGAGCCGAACGGGAAGCTGACCGTGAAGGCGTCCGTCGAGGGCAAGGCCACGGAGGTGGACGTCTCGAAGGAGCTGAAGCAGGCGTGCGCGAGCATCCTGCCGGGCATCGTCGAGACGGCCGTGGACCTCCTCTCGCGCTACGACCCGGACTTCCAGGACCTCGTCCGGAAGAACATCTACCTCGCCGGCGGCGGCAGCCAGATCAAGGGCATCGCCGAGGAGCTCGAGGACCGGCTCAAGGAATACGGCCCGACCCGCGTCCGCGTCGTAGACGACCCGCTCTTCGCCGGGGCCCGGGGCGCGCTCGCGCTCGCGCAGGACATGCCGGACGAGTTCTGGGAGGACATGTGATCCCCCGCACTCCGGACACGCCGTCCGCAGGCCTCGCCGATCACCGGCGGGGCCTTTTTCGTCGCTACCGCCCGTTCAGCACCACGGTCCCGACGACGGGCAGGTGGTCCGAGGCCTGCCGGCTCGCGGGCGACTCGTGCGCGTGCAGGTCCTCGATGCGGGCGCCGCTCGCATAGGCGCGGTCGAGCGCGAGGACGGGACGCGGGCTCGGGTAGGAGGGAGGCCACGCGTCGTTGTGGTGGCGCTCGGTGAAACCGTCCAGGTTGCGCGAGGCGGGGTTCTGCCGCCACGCGTTCATGTCGCCGAGGAGGACGGAGGGGCCGTCGTTGAAGTGGGGATGGTCGAGGAGCGCCTGGACCTGGCGCGTGCGGGTGCGGTCCACGAGCGCGAGATGCGTCGAGGCGATCGAGAGGCGCGGCTCGCCGTCGGAATCGGTGAGGCGGACGGCGAGGGCGGCGCGGCGCTCCAACCGGCTGAAGGAGAGGTCGATGGCCTCGGCGCTCGCGAGCGGCCACCGCGAGAGGATGGCGTTGCCGAGCTCGCCGCGCCGGTGGATCCGGGTCACGACGAACGCGAGGTGGAACCC
>CAZPSO010000424.1:0-1246 GCA_964588895.1 uncultured Tessaracoccus sp. | reverse complement strand
GGCCCAGTGGAGATAATATCCACTGGAGCATCGATCAGTTGCTCAAGGCGCTTGATGTAGTTGCGAGCGTTTTCCGGTAGGTCGGCCAAGGTCTTGGCGCCAGCGGTTGTTCCCTTCCATCCCGGCAAGGTTTCATAGACAGGCTGCACTTTCTCCCAACCCTCCGCATCGCAAGGTATGCCAATGGAGTTGCCGGCCTCATCGCGATATTCCACGCAGATTTTGATTTCGTCCATGCCGTCGAGCACATCCAGCTTGGTCAAGCAGATGCCGCTGATGCTGTTGATCAACACCACGTGATGCAGCGCCACCGCGTCAAACCAGCCAGTGCGGCGTTTGCGCCCGGTGGTTGCGCCGAACTCATGCCCCTTAACTCCTAGGTGCTCGCCTACGGCGCAGGACAGCTCAGTTGGGAAAGGGCCTGAGCCCACGCGGGTGGTGTAGGCTTTGGTAATGCCCAGAACATAATCGAGATAGAGCGGGCCGAAACCTGTACCCGTTGCGGTGCCGCCAGCGGTGGTGTTGGATGACGTCACAAAGGGATAGGTTCCGTGGTCTACATCCAGCAGCGAGCCTTGAGCGCCTTCAAACAGGATGTTCTCGCCCGCCGCGCGCGCCTTGTGCAGGATGGAGGAGACATCGGCAATCATCGGCTTGAGCTGCTCGCCCAATTCCAGCGTTTGTTGCAGCACTGTGTCGTAATCGAGCGGCTCAACTTTGTAGTAGTTGGCCAGCACAAAATTGTGGTATTCCATCACTTCGCGCAGCTTGCGAGCAAAGCGCTCGCTGTCCATCAAGTCGCCGAGGCGCACACTACGGCGGGCGACCTTGTCTTCATAGGCCGGCCCTATGCCGCGTCCGGTGGTGCCAATTTTGTCATCACCTTTTGCCTTTTCGCGCGCCTGATCCAGCGCCGAGTGGAACGGCAGAATCAGGGGGCAGGCCGGTGACAGGCGCAGGCGCTCACGCGCGGGAATCCCCTGACTTTCCAGTTCGCGAATCTCCTTCATCAGAGCGTCGGGCGCCAATACCACGCCATTGCCGATTAGGCACATAACGCCCTCGCGAAGAATGCCCGACGGAATAAGGTGAAGGACAGTTTTTTTACCGTCGATCACCAGTGTGTGGCCGGCGTTGTGTCCACCTTGGAAACGCGCGACGTATTTCACTGGTTCCGTCAGTAGATCAACTATTTTCCCTTTCCCCTCATCACCCCATTGAGTGCCTAAAACAACAACGTTCTTAC
>CAZPSO010000423.1:0-1258 GCA_964588895.1 uncultured Tessaracoccus sp. | reverse complement strand
GCGTTTCCGGGTCTTTCGAAGGTTCCCGTTCTGGGCGCGCTCTTCCGCAGCCGTGAGTTCGTGCGCAACGAAACCGAACTCGTCATCATCGTGACGCCTTATCTTGCTCGTCCCGTCGCGCGAAATGAACTGGCCCGACCCGACGACAACTTCACGCCGGCAAGCGAAGGCGCCGGCAATTTCCTCGGCCGCGTCAACCGCGTCTATGGAACCATGAAAACCGATCGGCCCGCCGGCCGCTACCACGGCGTGGTCGGATTCATCTACAAGTGAGCGGGGACCGACCGATGGCTTCTCAACAATTCGCTACCCGTACCCGCTCGCTGATCGCCATCCTGCTGATCACGACGGCGGGAGTTGTGGCCGGCTGCACGCAGCACGACAGCATCCATGTCGGCTCGATCCCTGATGACTACCGGACCAGTCACCCGATCGTCATCCAGGAGAAGCAGGAGAAGGTCGACATCCCCGTCGGGCTCAACGATTACCACGTCACGCCCATCCAGCGGTCGGCGCTTGACGGCTTCCTGTCTCGCTATGATTCGGCTGCGGCGCCGATGGTGCAGATCCTGGTGCCCTATGGCTCGGCCAACTCGGCCGCGGCTTCGCGGATCGCAGCGCAGTTCGCCACCCAGATGCGCAAGAAGGGGATACCGGACAACCGTGTCGTTCAACACGCCTATCACGCTCCGGCCGATGCCGCGGCGCCGATAAGGGTGAGCTTCGCCGCCATGCGGGCCCAGGTGGCTTCGAATTGCGGACGGTGGCCCGAAGACATGCTGGCGCGTGTCGACAACAAGCACTGGGCGAATTTCGGCTGCTCATATCAGAACAATCTCGCGGCGCAGATCGCCAATCCTGGGGATCTGATCGCGCCGCGCTCGACGACGCCGATCGACGCGGCAAACCGCTCCAATGCGATCGACCAATATCGCAACCGCGACGTCGCTTCCGAATTCCTCGGCGCGTCCGAGATCGAATATTAAGAGCCTCACGATGGGGACATTGTCATGACGAACCTGGCCTATACGACGGACCCGAGCGACGCCTTCCTTCCGGAAGAGGCCGATATGCAGGACCTGCGGCCGGTGCCGCGCATTTCGATCCAGGCATTCTGCGAGACGGATGCAGTTGCCCAGCCGATCGAGCGCGCCGCCGAGGATCGGCGAATGGCCAAGGCTCATGTCAAGGTGCATATGGGCGGCATCCAGACGGCGATCGAGTTCTATCACACGGCGCCAACTCCGAACCTGATCAT
>CAZPSO010000422.1:0-1261 GCA_964588895.1 uncultured Tessaracoccus sp. | reverse complement strand
AGCCCGTAGAGGTTCTCGTAGAGCTGGAGCTCGTCGCCGTCGAGGGTGATGTGGGCGAAGATGCGGTCCTTGTCGAACGTGTAGTCCGCGACCGTCGCGTGGTGGAAGAGGTCACGCTCGGCGAGGGCTTTCTGCTGGCGGAAGCGGCTGGCGAGGAAGGCGAGCTGGGTGTGGAAGGCCCAACGGACGGGCTCGCGGTAGAAGTCCGGCAGGAAGGGGTTCTCGTCGAACTCTTCGAGGACGAGGCGGGCGCCCATCCGCTCGGCGAGCATCCGCGCGAGCGAGGTCTTGCCCGCCCCGATGACGCCCTCGACGACGATGTAGCGGAGGGCGTCGGGAAGGTCGAGCGGGGCGGTCGTGGAGGTCACGTGGAGGTCGATGTCGAGCGGCTGGAGGGAGACCGGATCGGGACAGGCGGCGAGGAGGTCGCGGACGGGCACGCCGTAGCCGGGCACGAGGAGGCCGGGCGCGAGGTCGGCGAGGGGCTGGAGGACGAACCGGCGCTCGGCGAGGTGGGGATGCGGGACGGTGAGCGCGTCGGTGCGGATCTCCTCGTCCCCGTAGAGGAGCAGGTCGAGGTCGAGCGGGCGGGCCTCCCAGCGGGTGCGGCGCTCGCGCCCGGCCTCGCGTTCGAGGCGGAAGAAGAGGGCGAGGAGGTCCTCCGGCGGGAGGCTCGTGCGGAGCGCGGCGACGGCGTTCAGGAACGGCGGCTGCGGCTCTGGCCCGAGCGTGTGCGCGGCGCCCTCGTAGACCGGCGAGACGGCCTCGACCGAGACGCCGGGCGCGGCGCCGAGCGCGCGGACGGCGGCTTCGAGCTGCGCCGCCCGGTCGCCGAGGTTCGCCCCGAGCCCGACGAAGGCGCGCACCGGCCCGCTCGCTCGCTCGCTCATGGCGTCCGCGCCGCGCGGTAGACGGCCTCGGCGTGGTCCACCGAGCCGCCGACCGGCGGGTTCGCCTTGCGCACCGTGACCTCGACCCGCTCCACGATCTCGAACGTGTCGAGGACGGCGCGGGCGATCTGGTAGGCGAGCTTCTCGATGAGGTAGAACGTGTTGCCGGTGACGTGGTCGCGGAGGAGCGCGTAGACGCGCTCGTAGTCCACCGTCCGGGCGAGGTCGTCGTGCTCGGCGGCGGCGCGGAAGTCGAGGTCCATCGCGACGTCCACCTCGTAGCGCCCGCCGATGCGGTGCTCCTCCTGCATCACGCCGTGGTGGGCGTAGAAGACGGCGTTGACGAGGCGGACGGTGCCGGTGGTCATGGG
>CAZPSO010000421.1:0-1263 GCA_964588895.1 uncultured Tessaracoccus sp. | reverse complement strand
AGCCTCGCCCGATGTCTCCGCTCCGCCGCCTCACCCCGTACCTCTGGACGTACAAGCACCTCATGATCCCGGGGCTGCTGGCGGCGCTCGTCTCGGCGCTCTTCCGCGTCGTCGTCCCGATCGTCGTGCGCTACGCGGTGGACGCCGTGCCGCAGATGGTCGGGCTCTACCAGCTCTACGCAGGCTCGCCGGTGGACGGCTTCCTGTTCGCCTACTTCGTGTTCGCGCTCCTGATGGCCGGGCTGGCGGTCGTCGTGCTGAGCCTCCTCTCCGGCGTCTTCTCGTTCACGATGCGGCAGACGGTCGTGGTGGCGAGCCGGCACATCGAGTACGACCTCCGCAACCGGCTCTACGACCACCTGCAGCGGCTCTCGGCCGGGTTCTACCATCGCTACGCGACGGGCGACATGATCACCCGCGCCACGAGCGACATCGAGAAGGTCCGCCGCTACGTCGGCCCGGCGATCATGTACGCCGTGCAGGCCGTCGTCGTGGTGGCGACGGTGCTCGTGGTGATGCTGCTGATCTCGCCGACGCTCACGCTCTGGGCGCTGCTCCCGATGCCGCTGCTCGCCGTCGCTATCTTCTTCGTCTCGCGGATGGTGCACACGCGCACGGACGCGATGCAGCAGCAGTACTCCACGCTCACGAGCCGCGTGCAGGAGGCGCTCGCCGGGATCCGCGTCATCAAGGCGTACGCCCGCGAGGAGTTCGAGGGCGCGCGCTTCGAGCACGAGAGCGAAGGCTACCAGAACCGCGCGCTCGACCTCGCCCGCGTCGAGGCCGCCTTCCGGCCGATCATGCAGGTGCTCATCGGCGCCAGCACGATCCTCGTCGTGTGGGTCGGCGGGCGGCTCGTGATCGAGGGCACCATCACGATCGGCAACATCGCCGAGTACATCATCTACGTCGCCATCATGACGTGGCCGGTGGCCTCGTTCGGGTTCGTGATCTCGATGATCCAGCAGGCGAGCGCGAGCGCATCTCGCCTCTTCGAGATCCTCGACACCGAGCCCGCCGTCCTCGACACGGAGCGCACGGACGAATCCGTGCAGACCGTCGAGGGCCGCGTCACGTTCGAGGACGTCTCCTACCGCTACACCGAGGGCGGGCCGGACGTGCTGCAGGACCTGACGTTCGACGTGCCGGCCGGGACGACCGTCGGGATCGTCGGGCGGACGGGATCGGGCAAGTCCACGCTGATCGACCTCATCCCGCGCCTCATCGAGCCGACCGAGGGCGTGGTGCGCGTGGACGGCCGCG
>CAZPSO010000420.1:0-1273 GCA_964588895.1 uncultured Tessaracoccus sp. | reverse complement strand
ACGACATGAAGAGTCGTATGCGGGTAGTTTTTGCGGGCCAAAAAAAAGGCCCTTGCGGGCCTCTTGCTGAACCATTTGCTCAACCGAGCACTGAGAAGATTTTGTTTTTGATTTCTGCCATAGAACCGACCCCCTCAACTCTGGCGCACTGGGGTTTTCCGTTTTTGGCAGACCGCTCACGATAGTAACTTACGAGGGGTTCGGTTTGTTCGTGGTAGATCGCAAGTCGTTTCCGAACCGTTTCTTCTTTGTCATCTTCACGCTGAACAAGGGGCTCACCGGTGACATCATCAATGTCGGGCTGCTTAGGTGGGTTGTGCGCGATGTGGTAGATGCGACCCGAGTCCGGGTGAACCCGCCGGCCACTTAGGCGCTGCACAATCTCCTCGTCATCCACGCTGATTTCCAATACATGATCAATCTCGACCCCCGCAGCAAATAATGCTTCGGCCTGAGGGATGGTTCGAGGGAAACCGTCAAAAAGAAAACCGTTCTTGCAATCATCTTGGGCGATGCGCTCTTTGACGAGGCCGATGATCAAGTCGTCCGGCACTAGAGCGCCAGCTGCCATTATGTCTTTCACTTGTAAGCCGAGGGGCGATTCTGCTTTAACTGCTGCGCGCAGCATGTCACCCGTGGAGATTTGCGGGATTGCGTAAGAGTCCATAATAAACTTCGCTTGGGTACCCTTACCGGCGCCTGGCGCTCCTAAAAGTATTATTCGCATTCTGGAGAAACTCCTGGATAAGGTCCCAGTCGGGACATGGCTGCAAAAATGGGGGCTAAAGATACACGGACAGCTAGGGTTTCTCAAGTTCGTATCGGGCGACCGAGGGGACCGTTTAGCACTCCATTCAGCTCTTCATCAGACGCGCGGAAGAGGGATCGGGGCTAAGCTTTAGCTGTCCATATTAGATATCGATTGCAAAAGAAGGCGCGCGCATTATGACGTTACGAGAGCTCTTGAAAAGCTGGGAGAAGACTGCGGCTGTCCCACTGACAGAACGGGAATACTCCATCCGACTTACCATTAAAGATGCCGCGCGAATAGCGGCGCTCGCAGAGATGTATCCGTCGAGAAGCCCCGAGCAGATACTGACCGAGCTCATCAGCGCTGCGCTCAATGAGCTGGAGCATAGATTGCCGTATGTTCCCGGTGACAAGGTTTCAACCCTGGATGAACTGGGCGATCCCATCTACGAAGATGTGGGACCAACCGCAAGATTTGTCGAGCTCACACGAAAGCATTTGCGCGACAATCAGGCGCACTGAT
>CAZPSO010000419.1:0-1284 GCA_964588895.1 uncultured Tessaracoccus sp. | reverse complement strand
AGGTCGCCGCGGTCGCCGAGTCGCTCGGGTGCGCGGTCGAGGTCGTCCCCGACCCCGTCGAAGCCGTGAGCCGGGCGGTGGCGCTGGCCGACGAGGAGGACCTCGTCGTCGTCGCCGGCTCGATCTACGTGGTCGGCGCGGTCCGAGCGGCCTACACCCGCAAGGCCGAAGCGATCGTCGAGGCCCGGGCGGCCGCCGACGCCGACGGCGAGCTCGGCTTCTAGCCGCGGGTCGTTTCGCCAGGTCAGGGCGGTCGCGCATAGCGTGCGCGGCATGAACCGCACGCTCGTCATCTGCAAGCCCGACGCCGTCGAACGGGGCCTCGTCGGGGAGATCATCGGCCGGCTCGAGCGCAAGGGCCTCTCCCTCGTCGCCGCCGAGCTGCGCACGATCGACGCCGAGACCGCCGGCCGCCACTACGCCGAGCACGAGGGCAAGCCGTTCTACGGCGAGCTCGTCGAGTTCATCGGCCGCTCCCCGGCGCTCGTCGCCGTGGTCGAGGGCCCCGACGACACCTGGAAGATCGTGCGCACGCTGATGGGCCCGACCAACCCGGCCGAGGCCCCTCCGGGGACGATCCGCGGCGACCTCGCCACCGAGATGGGCGAGAACCTCATCCACGGCTCCGACTCCGCCGAGTCCGCGACCCGCGAGATCGACATCTTCTTCCCCGGCCTGGGCTGAGACCGGCGCCACCCCGCGCCGCGGGCGCGGAAGGTTGCGTTCCCGTTACGATCCATCGCACACTGTTTCCCGGAGTAGGGGCGCTCAGTGCTCGACCGCCGTGGTGGCCGGGTCGACGGCGCTCGTCACCCGTTTCCCCCTGAGGCGAGGCTGTCCGCATGGCCGACAACATGCTCTCGGGGTTCGTCGGTCGAGACATCGCCGTCGACCTCGGAACCGCCAACACCCTCGTGTACGTGCGCGGGCAGGGCGTCGTGCTCGACGAGCCGTCCGTCGTCGCGGTCAACGTGCACGACGGCCGACCCCTCGCGGTCGGTGCCGAGGCCAAGAAGATGATCGGCCGCACCCCGAGCCACATCCAGGCCATCCGGCCGCTGAAGGACGGCGTCATCGCCGACTTCGAGATCTGCGAGAAGATGCTCCGCTACTTCCTGCAGAAGGTGTCGCAGCGCAAGTTCGCGAAGCCCCGCATGGTGATCGCGGTGCCGTCCGGAATCACCGGCGTCGAGCAGCGGGCCGTCACCGAGGCCGCCGAGTACGCCGGTGCCCGCAAGCCCGCCTACATCATCGAGGAGCCGATGGCCGCGGCGATCGGCGCCG
>CAZPSO010000418.1:0-1296 GCA_964588895.1 uncultured Tessaracoccus sp. | reverse complement strand
CCGCAGCGGGATTATCCCGCCGCTACCGTGGTCGGTTTTTGCACCGCCGCTCTCATCTCGAAGGGTATCGCGGGATTCTCCAGGTGGACGGGTATGCTGCCTACAACCGCCTGGCCAGGACCGACCGGGCCAATGACGCCGTGCTGCTCGCTGGATTCTGGAGCCATGTGCGGCGCAAGTTCTACGAACTGCACGTTGCCGGCTCCTCGCAAATCGCCACGCGCACCATCGAGATCATGAGCCGGCTCTGGGCGATCGAAGAGGGCGTCCGCGGCAAGGACCACACCGCTCGTCTCGAGGCGTGCAAGCAATCGACACCCATCGTGGCCGAACTGTTCGATCTCTGGGAGGCGACCCTGCCGCGCATTGCGCGCAAATCCACTCTGGCCGAGGCCATCCGCTACGCCATCGCTCGCAGGGTCTCGCTCGAGCGCTTCCTGGAGGACGGCCGCATCGAACTCGACTCCAACATCGTCGAGCGCGCCATCCGTCCTCAAACGATCACGAGAAAGAACAGTCTTTTCGCCGGCAGTGACGGAGGCGGACGCACCTGGGCGAACATTGCTTCGCTCCTGACCACGGCCAAGATGAACGGCATCGATCCGCACGCATGGCTTACCCAGACCCTCGAGCGCATTGCCAATGGCTGGCCCAACAGCGAAATCGACGCGCTCATGCCGTGGAATTACGCCCGCTGAACGGTCCCAGCTACGCGCTTACGGCAGAGGCGCTGCAAAGGCCACTGCCGGATCATCAACTTGTTGAGGTGACGGCAGCATCAGAGGCTCCAGCGCAACCGACCTGTTTGGAGAGTGAAGCCGGCGGTAGCAATCTTCGCCCGGAAGTTGGTGACTGCGCTTGGTCTAGCCCCCTGAGGATTAAGCAGCCTTGCGCTGAATAAGGCCGACCAGAACAGTGCGCATGCCTGAATAGGACGGGCTGTCGATCTTCACTTCCCAATCAGTGCCGCGTTTGCGGGGGTGCTTTGCGGCGCGCAGCGCTGAGCGGAAAACCTCGGGATCTACGCCGACGGAGAGGGCCATATCAGCGGCGGTGGTGGGTCTGACGATCATCAAATGCTCCTATGCTATATTTAAGCATATGGGATCTCAGGCGAACGATCTCAAATTGCCTGGTCGTTTCAACTGATTTCAGGCCGAGGAACAGCCCCGAACTGGCGACGTGCCGGACATGGAGTGGATCGGGGCTACTTTCTTTTATCCTGCCGGTCGATCAAGCCTGCCCTGGAACCGTTGAGGCAGGTTATGGCTGTCTGGATGCATCGGGCTGTTTCGT
>CAZPSO010000417.1:0-1303 GCA_964588895.1 uncultured Tessaracoccus sp. | reverse complement strand
CCGTCTGCACATGGCTAATACCGAGCTCTTCCAAGGCTCCGAGGCTTACCGTGTAGTCGGTAGTTATCCCGGAAAAGTTCGCAGTATTTACCCCTTCCCCACCATGGATCCCAACTCTGGCGTCGGCAGTGTTGAATAGGAAGGTGTCGTTACTGTCTGAACCTTGCAGGCCGGTGATATTGATAGCGCTCTCGACGTAAGTATTTGTTCCGTCAGCAACACTGACGACCGCTCCTTCATCAATGTTCCATATCAAATTCTCATCAAAGCCCAGCAAAATGTTTTGACCGTCGCCGCCATCCAGTGCCGCCACTTTTGAATTCGTGCTTAAGACGAAGGTGTCATTACCGCTTTCTCCAAAAAGAAAGCCCGTTGTAACTGCATTTAAATTAAATGTGTCCCACCCCTCGCCACCAAAAAGATCGCCACTGAAGTCCACCTCCATATCAAAAATATCATTGCCAGCACCACCATCCACCCTGGCATTGCCACCTTTCAAATCCGCGCCGAGGATGAAATGATCCACTCCGGCACCACCACTTAATTGGTTGAAGTGTTCAAATTCGATAGTGGTGCCATCTTCAGATACAACTTTTCCTGCGTTAATCTCGTGAATTGTCCAGGTGTGACCACTAGTGCCCTCGGCAATCAACTCACTATTGTTCGTACCGAACTCTCCGTTTTCATCCGCTAAGCCATTATTATTTCCGCGAACGAGTTCTATTTCCTGCAACCTGGCAATATCACCCAGTGATACGGAAATATCCCCCAAACTCCCTGAATAATCCGCCACGTCATCACCGCCGCCACCGATAACCGTGAGGCTTGGCATAGCGCCATTCAAAAACCTGAACTCATCTACCCCACTACCGCCCTGTAATGTTTCCATTGATGAAAATTCTATAACACGGGGATTATCTTCCGGTCCAGTTTCTAGCTCAAACGACTCTCCCAGATTCCAATCTACATCGGAATCGGGACCGATCAGCGTGTCGACGCCTTCGCCGCCATTGAGTGTGATGGAAACATCGTGCCAAATAGCCGTGTCATAGATGGTGTAAATACCGTCATTGGTGTCGCCATTTACGGAGACGGAATTAACCTCCGCATCTCCTCCTTGGAATCCACCATTAAAATCAAATATCCCTACATCATTAAAGGTCAGAGTTGCTTTATCGTTTAGTTGAATCTGGCCGACGATATCAATATCAGGGGCACTGATTGTCGTGACCTCGGAGATGATAAAGTCATTTAAATTCATCGCACCGGAGACAGAAATATCGCCTCCAAGAATATCGCCAGA
>CAZPSO010000416.1:0-1309 GCA_964588895.1 uncultured Tessaracoccus sp. | reverse complement strand
GAGGAGGGCGAGCGCTGGAACGCCGACGCCCGCCTCGGCTTCCGCCACGCCTTCGGCCCGCAGGACGGCGCCGCCCATACGCTCAGCGCCGAGGCCCGCTACAACGTCTCCGGCAACACCGACGACGAGCTCTTCACCCAGACCGGCGACCGGCCCGAGCTCCAGCGCTCCACCACCGGCCGCGACCGGAACGAGGCCTCGCTTTCGCTCGACTACGTCCGCCCGCTCGGCGACTTCCGGGTCGAGCTCGGCTACAAGGGCGACCTCGAGTCCTACGTCTCGGACCTCTTCGCCGAGACGCGGAACGCCGACGGCGTCTTCGAGCCGGACACGCTGCTCAACAACGCGTTCGACTTCGACCAGCAGATCCACGCCGTCTACGGCCAGCTCGCGCGCGCGTGGGGGCCGCTCGGCGTCCAGCTCGGCCTCCGGGCCGAGACCGCGCGCACGACGTTCACGCTCGAGAACACCGCCACGGCCTATGACAACGACTACGCGAGCCTCTTCCCGAGCGCGTTCCTGAGCTACGAGCTCGGCGACGACAACGTCTTCAAGGCGAGCTACAGCCGGCGCATCAACCGCCCGCGGACGTGGTCGCTCAACCCGTTCCCGAGCCTCGACGACCCGCGCTTCCCGCGCGTCGGCAACCCGGCGCTCCGGCCCGAATACATCAGCTCCTTCGAGCTCGGCTATGTCCGCTACACCTCGTGGGGCTCGCTCACGCTGACGCCGTACTACCGCTACACCACCGACGCCATCCGCCGCCTGGAGACGTTCTGCGGCGACGAGGTCTCGGACATCATCCTCGCGCTCTGCGAGAACGAGGACGTGCTCTCGGTGCGGACCGTGCAGAACCTCGCCACCGACGAGTCCTACGGCGTCGAGATCATCAACTCGTTCGAGGGGCGCGGCGTGCTCGCCGGGCTCCGGGGCTACGTCAGCCTCGAAGGCTTCCGCACCGTCAGCGACGACGCCGGCGGCGACCTCCAGAACGACGCCTTCGGCTGGGGCGGCCGCGTCAACGCGAGCTACGACTTCGGCACCCGCACCGCCCTCGACGGGCTGACGCTCCAGGCGAACCTCCGCTACCGCGCGCCGATGGATACGGAGCAGGGGCGGCGCGGCGCGTTCACGTTCCTCAACCTCGCGCTCCGCCAGCAGCTCCTCGGCGACCGGGCGAGCCTCACGCTCAACTTCCGCGACCCGTTCGGCCTCGCCGGGTTCGACTTCGTCCTGAACCAGCCCCGGCTCTACCAGGAGAGCGAGCGGCGGTGGGGCGCGCAGCAGGTCGGGCTGACGTTCACGTACA
>CAZPSO010000415.1:0-1317 GCA_964588895.1 uncultured Tessaracoccus sp. | reverse complement strand
ACGACGGGTCCGACGACGGGTCCGACGACGGGTCCGACGACGGGTCCGACGACGGGTCCGACGACGGTTCGGACGACGGTGGACCGGCGCCGCCGAGCTGCGCTGACGCGTCCGCTCCACGCTTCCCCGACGTCCGTGCGAACGTCCACGCCGAGGCGGTGTCCTGCGCCGCTGCGCTGGGCCTCGTCGAGGGGTACCGCGACGGCACCTTCCGGCCGGTCACGCCACTGACGAGAGGGCAGCTCGCCTCGATCGTCGACCGGGCGCTGCGAACGTCGGGCCTCGAACTGCCGGCACCGGCGTCGCACTTCGACGACCTCGACGGCTCGGTGCACAGCGCCCCGATCGAGCGGCTGGCAGCAGCCGGGATCGTGCGGGGGCGGACCGCGACCAGCTTCGAACCGCAGGAGCTGGTCACACGGGCCCAGCTGGCGACGATCCTCGACCGAGCCTCGCGGATCTTCCTCGCGCCGTACCCGCAGGTGCCCGGGCCGCGGTTCGTGGACACGATCGGTGCGCCGCACCAGGGCGCGGTCGATCGGTTGGCCGCCGCCGGGATCGTGCGCGGCCTCGCGCCCGACGGGGAACGGTTCGGTCCGGCCCGCGCGGTCCGACGCGACCAGACCGCGGCACTCGTCACGCGCTGGTTGACCGATCAGGCCGTCCGCCTGCCGTGATGCGACGGGGCGGCCGCGACGGGCACGCGGCCGGGGCGCCACCGACGGGATGCAGCGCCGGTGACTGCATCCGGGGGAGTGGGGGCGGCGACGGGGCGGCGACGGGCGGCCGCGATGGACCGCGGCCGGGGCGCCACCGACGGGATGCAGCGCCGGTGACTGCATCCGGGGAGCGGGGGCGGCGACGGGGCGGCCGCGATGGACCGCGGCCGGGGCGCCACCGACGGGATGCAGCGCCGGTGACTGCATCCGGGGAGCGGGGGCGGCGACGGCGCGGCCGCGACGGGGCGGCGACGGGGCGGTGAACCGGCCCTAGTGGCGGTCCGTGCCCGGTGCGTACCGAGGTCCCACGAGGTGGGGACCTCCGCCAGGACACCTGGGTCCGGGGCGTCCGTACCGTTCGCCACAGAGCTCGGGAGAACGATTTCTCAGCCGCTCCCCCGAGCAGCAGCACCCCCCGAGCACCCCGCCACCGCGACGACACGAAGGCGAGCACCGTGACCCTCACCCGCACCGAGCACGACCTGCTCGGTCCCCGCCAGATCCCCGCCGACGCCTACTGGGGCATCCACACCCTCCGGGCGATCGAGAACTTCACGATCAGCACCGCCACCATCAACGACCTGCCGCAGTTCATCCG
>CAZPSO010000414.1:0-1326 GCA_964588895.1 uncultured Tessaracoccus sp. | reverse complement strand
CCGATGGCCTGTCCCCCACCGCCCTTGTTGTCCCCACCGCCGGACCGGCGACTGCTGCCCCGGCCGGTTCCGCCGTAGAACATGCCGCGCATGACCATGTCGCGCAGCAGGATTATGGCGCCCAGGGTGGCGGCGATCATCGAGCCGAACAGCATGTCGTAGTTGCGGATGTGCGCCATCTCGTGTGCCACCACGCCCTCGAGCTCCTGCCTGTCCATCATCTGCATCAGGCCGGTGGTCACGGCTATGGCGCCGTTCTCGGGGTTACGGCCGGTGGCGAAAGCGTTGGGTGAGGGATGGTCGATCACGTATATCTTCGGTACCGGCACGCCAGCGCCCATAGCTACGGCCTCGGTGATGTTCACCAGGTAGCGGTGTTCCTCACGCGTGGCTTCTCGCGCGTTGGTTGCGGCCAGGGCGATCTTGTCGCTGAACCAGTAGGCCACGCCGGTCTGCCCCACCGCCAGGATGACGGCGATCAGCACGAACACGATGGTGAGTGACGGGTCGACCACCATGCCCAGCAGGTAGCCGATGGCTCCCAGCAGCAGGACCATGAAGCCGCCCAGCAACCAGGAGTTGCGGAGGTTGGTTGCTTTCCAGTCCAGCAGGCTGATGCGTCCTTCCGCACCAGCCTGGGTCATGCCTTCGGGAATTCTGCCGGGTTGATTCACGTGAGCCTCTGGTCAGCTGAACTTACGAGAAGGAAACTGAGGGAGCCTGGCGTTCGGTTTCGGGGATCTCCAGGAACACCTGCGGCTTCTTGCCCATCGGGCCGGCCAGGAACACACCCGGGACGGTCGTGATGGCGTTGTTGAACTGCAGCACGGCGTCGTTGTAGAACTGGCGCGCGTAGGCGATCTTGTTCTCGACTGCGCTGAGTTCTTCCTGCAGCATCATGAAGTTCTGGTTTGCTTTCAGGTCGGGGTAGTTCTCGCTAATTGCGAACAGGCGGCCCAGGGCGGCGCTCATCTGGTTCGCTGCTTCGGCGGATTCTGCCACGCTGTTGGCGCCCATCATGGCGGCGCGTGAGGCGGCCAGTTCCTCGAAGATGCCTTTCTCGTGGGCGGCGTAACCCTTGACGATCTCAACGAGGTTGGGCACCAGGTCAGTGCGGCGCTTGAGCTGCACGTCTATCTGGCTCCAGGCGTTGCCGTAACGGTTTTCCAGGGTGATGATCCGGTTGTACAGGGAGATTGCCCAGACAACCAGGGCCACCAGAATCAGAATGATAATCAACGAAGTCATCGTGCCTCCTCAGTGTCAGCTACTGTGGATACTATCGCACGACTGTCAATGCAGCGTTAAACGTTCGCGGATGATTCC
>CAZPSO010000413.1:0-1335 GCA_964588895.1 uncultured Tessaracoccus sp. | reverse complement strand
AGACCCTTCGCACCTGATCCGGTTCGTACCGGCGTAGGGAGGCTTTCCGGTCTGCGGCTCTCCGCACGCTCCGGCTTCCGCCCGTTCCCCTCTCCCCGAATGGAAGCCGCCATGCCCGCCCGTCCCCCCGCCGCCCCGAGCCGTCCCGAGGCCGACACCCACGCCCGCCTCGCCGACCTCTCCGCCGAGGTCCGCCGCCCGTTCCCGCGCTCTCGCAAGGTCTACGTCGAAGGCTCCCGCCCCGACCTCCGCGTACCGATGCGCGAGGTCACGCTGAGCGACTCGCCGACGAGCCACGGCGGCACGCCGAACCCGCCGTTCGCGCTCTACGACACGAGCGGCCCCTACACCGATCCCGACGCCGCCATCGACCTCCGGCGCGGTTTGGAGAGCGTGCGCGGCGCGTGGATCGAGGAGCGCGGCGACACCGAGCGCCTGCCGGGGCTGACCTCGGCGTTCGGCCGCGAACGTGCCGCCGACCCGACGCTCGCACCCCTCCGCTTCGAGCACACGCAGGCCCCGCGCCGCGCGAAAGCCGGCCGCTGCGTGACGCAGATGCACTACGCCCGGCGCGGCGAGGTCACGCCCGAGATGGAGTTCGTCGCCCTCCGCGAGAACCAGAAGCTGGAGACGATGCGCGCCGAAAACCCCGAGATCTTCCACCAGCATCCCGGCCAGCCGTGGGGCGCGCAGATCCCCAGGGTCATCACGCCCGAGTTCGTCCGCGACGAGGTCGCGCGGGGCCGCGCCATCATCCCGGCCAACGTCAACCACCCCGAGCTGGAGCCGATGATCATCGGCCGGAACTTCCTCGTGAAGATCAACGCCAACATGGGGAATAGCGCGGTCACTTCGAGTATCGCTGAAGAGGTCGAGAAGCTGGTCTGGGCGATCCGCTGGGGCGCGGACACCGTGATGGACCTCTCGACCGGCGCCAACATCCACGAGACGCGCGAGTGGATCCTCCGCAACAGCCCCGTCCCCATCGGCACCGTGCCGATCTACCAGGCGCTCGAAAAGGTCGGCGGCGTGCCCGAGGAGCTGACGTGGGACCTCTTCCGCGACACGCTCGTCGAGCAGGCCGAGCAGGGCGTGGACTACTTCACGATCCACGCGGGCGTGCTGCTCCGCTTCGTCCCGCTCACCGCGAACCGCCGCACCGGCATCGTCTCGCGCGGCGGCTCGATCATGGCGAAGTGGTGCCTCGCCCACCACCGGGAGAGCTTCCTCTACACGCACTGGAACGAGATCTGCGAGATCATGGCGGCCTACGACGTGAGCTTCTCCATCGGCGACGGCCTCCGCCCCGGCTCCATCGAGGACGCCAACGACGAC
>CAZPSO010000412.1:0-1338 GCA_964588895.1 uncultured Tessaracoccus sp. | reverse complement strand
AAGGGTTTGAAGAACTTTCCGCCTGGACGTGGTTTCTCGCCTTTGCGGGTGGGGCGCAGGAGGTCGATCCCGCTGTCGGCGACGTCAGCTTCGAAGTCTTTGCCGAAGTAGTTCTTGTCCCCGATCCACGTCAGGCGTCCTTGTTGGCGTTGGTGCTGCAGAGCAGCGAGCGTGGGGGTGTTGGCGATGATCTCGGCCAGTACTTGGCGTTCGTCGGCCTTGGCTCCGGTCAGCGCCCATCCCATCGGCAGTCCGTGCAGGGTGCAGACCAAGTGGAGCCGCAGTCCCCAGAAGAAGCGGGAGTGGGAGGCGCAGTAGCCGTACTCTGCCCAGCCAGCCAAGTCGGAACGTTTGACGGTTTCCCGGGAACGGGCGCACTCAACGGGGGTGGAATCCACCACCCACACATCGTCGGTGACCAGGCTGGTGTCAGCGGCCAGCATGCTGATCAACCAGGACATGGTTCGGGTCAGCTTACGCAGTCGTTTGCCGTAGCCTGACTGCCCCGGCAGTGTGGGGAACATGAGCAGGAAGTGCCTGCGGGCGTGCCTGATCCATCGTCGTTCGCTGGTGAACCCCAGCAGTGTTTGCATCACGGCCAAGGTGATCATCTCGGCGTCGGTGATCTCGGGTTGGATCCCCACGTCGGGACGCTGTGGGAGCCATTCCGGGTGGGCAAGCAACAGGTCGTCGGTTTTCACGTAAAGTGCGGTAGCGAGGGTGTCCAGATCGGTGTCCACGAAGGCCTCCAGGCTCGAGTTGGGTAAGCAACACCGATTCTGGACCCCCTTCTGCTTCACAACACACGCGCCACACCGGTCACATCCCTTGGACTCATTCATCTAGGAGTGATCCCACGATGACCAACAACCAGTCTGCCCTGTCTGTGCTGATCGGTGAAGTTCTGGCCGATCCCGACCTCGCTCATTCCGACATGTTCCGTCGGATGTTGCAGGCCGGGTTGCAGGACCTTGTCGAGGCCGAAGCGACCGCCAAGATCGGTGCCGGTCGCTACGAGCGCACCGCTGAGCGCACCACCCGCCGCAACGGCACTCGCGGCAAGATCTTGGCGACTCCTGCCGGGGAGGTCGAGCTCGCGATCCCGAAACTGCGGGAGGGATCGTTCTTCCCGTCCCTGTTGAATCCGCGCCGCCGGGTCGACAAGGCCCTCTACGCGGTGATCTGCCAGGCCTGGATCGACGGAGTGTCCACCCGCAAGGTCGACCACCTCGTGCGCGCGCTGGGCAACGAGACCGGGATCTCCCGTTCGACGGTGTCTCGGATCTGCGCCGACATCGACGAGATGGTCGGCGAGTTCCTGGGCCGCCGGCTGGATCA
>CAZPSO010000411.1:0-1340 GCA_964588895.1 uncultured Tessaracoccus sp. | reverse complement strand
GGCTGGAAGGTCGCCCGCATCCCCGGCCTCCTCCACGAGCGCGACTTCTTCCGCCTCCTCGCCGAGCGGAAGTTCCCCTCGACGGACTACATCCGCGGCAAGGAGGAGCTCGACTATACCCCCGCGCCCGACATGTTCCACGACATCTTCGGGCACATGCCGACGCTCACCCAGCCCGACTTCGCGGACTTCTACCAGCTCTTCGGCCGCGCCGCGCTCGGCGCGACGGGCCGCGACCGCCAGAGCCTGGAGCGCTTCCACTGGTTCACCGTCGAGTTCGGGCTGATCGAGGACCCGGCCGGCTACCGCATCTTCGGCGCGGGCATCATGTCGTCGAAGGGCGAGGTGCTCCACGCGCTCTCCGACGCCGTCGAGCACCGGCCGTTCTCGCCCGAGGCCGTCATCGGCCAGGACTACGACGTGTGGCACCTCCAGCCGATCCTGTTCGTGCTGGAATCGTTCGAGCAGCTCGTCGCGGAGTTTGAGGGCTGGGCGAAGAGCCGGGGGCTGCTCTGAGCGAGCGCGGGCTTGCTTTTCTGAGCGCACGGCCTATTTTGCCGCGCGCCGGCGGATCGACCGCCGGCGCGCTTGCATTATCTCCCCCGCCGGATATATTCCTCCCACCCCCATGCCCGCTCCCACCGCCCCGATGCCGGAACCCCACTCCCCGCCGCCGCGCTCCACGGAGGGCGAGGAGCGCCTCGTCGCCGAGGTGCACGGGCACGTCCAGGGCGTCGGCTTCCGGTACTTCACGCGCGGGGTGGCGCGGCGGCTCAACCTCAAAGGCTTCGTCCGGAACGACCCCGACGGCGTGGTGACGGTCGTCGCCGAGGGGCCGCGCGAAGCGCTCGACGCGCTCCTCGCCGCGCTCCGCGACGGGCCTGACCTCGCCGAGGTGGACGAGGTCAGCGAGCAGTGGGAGACCCCGCGCGGCCGCTTCGACGCGTTCTCGATCGAGTACTACTAGCGGCGCGATGAACTACCGGCGCGCCCTCGTCCTCGCCCCCCACACCGACGACGCCGAGCTCGGCTGCGGCGGCACCATCGCCCGCCTCCTCGAAGCCGGCGCCGAGGTCCACGCGATGGTCTTCTCGACGTGCTCGGACTCGCTCCCGGAGGGCCAGCCGAAGGACACGCTCCAGCAGGAGTTCTTCGCCGCCGCCGACACGCTCGGCCTCGACCGCGACCACCTCTACGTCTACGACTACACCGTCCGCCGCCTCTCGTACTCCCGCCAGGAGGTCCTCGAAGAGATGGTCCGCGTCCGCCGCCAGGTCGAGCCCGACCTCGTGCTGCTGCCCTCCGGCCACGACCTCCACCAGGACCACCAGGTCGTCCAC
>CAZPSO010000410.1:0-1342 GCA_964588895.1 uncultured Tessaracoccus sp. | reverse complement strand
AAGCTGCGCAGCACCTACACCGACAAGCTGCCGGAGATGATCAACCCGGAGACCGGCCGCCTGCACACCAGCTTCCACCAGGCCGGCGCCGCCACCGGCCGGCTGGCCTCATCCGATCCGAACCTGCAGAACATCCCCATCCGCACCGAAGACGGGCGCCGCATCCGCCGCGCCTTCATCGCCGACGAGGGCAACGTGCTGGTGGCCTGCGACTACTCGCAGATCGAACTGCGGATCATGGCGCACCTGTCCGGCGATGACGGCCTGCTGCGCGCGTTCGCCGCCGGGGCCGACATCCATGCCGCCACCGCGGCGGAAGTGTTCGGGCGCAAGCTGGACGAGGTGACATCCAACGAGCGCCGCGCCGCCAAGGCGATCAACTTCGGCCTGATGTACGGCATGGGCGCGTGGGGGCTTGCGCGCAACCTCGGCATCGACCGTGGCGAAGCGCAGGACTACATCGCCCTGTATTTCTCCCGCTACCCGGGCGTGCGCGAGTTCATGGACCGCACCCGCGAGCAGGCGCGCGAGCAGGGCTACGTGGAAACCGTGTTCGGCCGGCGCCTGTACCTGGAGAACATCAGCGCCCGCAACCAGGGCCTGCGCGCGGGCGCCGAGCGCGCCGCGATCAACGCGCCGATGCAGGGCACCGCGGCCGACATCATCAAGCGGGCGATGATCGACATCGATGCCTGGCTGGCCGGCCAGGGCGGCCGCGCACGTATGATCCTGCAGGTGCACGACGAGCTGGTGTTCGAGGCGGAAGCCGGGTTCGTCGACACGCTGCTGGCCCAGGTGGTGCCCCGGATGACCGGTGCCGCCGCGCTGAAGGTGCCGCTGATGGTGGAAAGCGGCATCGGCGACAACTGGGATGAGGCGCATTGAGTGCGTCAATTGAGGCGATAGTCGGTTGCAAGTGCTTGAATCGCATGCAAATTTTGGCAGTCTCGCGTTCAGCTTCCTGTCGTCCGTAAACAGCGGCTGAATCGCTCCGGATACTCACCGGAATCTTCACGAACCATCCATGCTTCCGGTGGTCATATAGGTCGCGACAGATGCAACGTCTGTCGCTGATCTCTCCCTTCCCCTGGAGTGATCTGGAACGTAAGACTTCTCCCCGAGTCCCGTTCCACCGAGCCCCGCAGGCCCCCCCTGCCTGCGGGGCTTTTTATTGCGCGTTCCCCCCACTTTTCTCCGTTGCCTTACGGCGCGGTGGCCGGACGGGCCCCGGCGCGGCCGGGAGGCCGTTGCGCTCCATGTCCCCCGGCCTGCGCCTGCGGCTACGGCCTCCTCCTTTACTTACGCGCAACGGCCTCCCGGCCACGACGGGGCTCGGCTCCGG
>CAZPSO010000409.1:0-1343 GCA_964588895.1 uncultured Tessaracoccus sp. | reverse complement strand
TCGCCGCCGCCAGTCCCAGCTGCACGAGCCCGAAAGCCATCTCCATCCGGCCGGGTGGCGCAGTGGGATCCTCGCTGCGCCACTTGATCTTCCGGGCCACGGTGTTGGCTGCTGCCTCGCGCAGCGACCGGGCGGAGTCGGAGTCTCCGACGAAGGCTTCGTCAGGTTCGTACCACAGCGGGTATAGCTGGGAGGCGTGGCGGTGGGCGTGGTCGTCCTGCCACCGGTCGTCGATCCATTCGGCGAGGCTGTCATCGGGAGCGATCCGGTACGGCGGGAGGTCGGCCACCAGGGCCTCCCAGCGCTCATCGAGGCTGCTGTCGCCACGGGCTTCTCCCAGGAAGCGGGCACATCGCGCGGCGTCCCGCAGGATGGCGATGTCCATGGTGGGGTCACTCGCGATGGGCGAGGCACTGCCCGCGGGTGTGTTCTCCGGGGAGTAGCCGGGCACCAGGCGCCGCTGTCCGTGGAGAACGACGGTGGCGGATTCGGCAAACTCCAGGACACCGGTCACCAGCTGCCACACCTCGTCGTCGACGATCGAGCGGTCGCCGGTGGTGGTGACCAGGTCTGCTACGGTTCGCAGAATCCAGCCGCCGCAGCCAGTCCAGAACACGTGCGGGAACGAGGGGGAAAAGTGGTTGGCTCGGCCGTTGTCCGACATCCTCGACGGCAGGAGCAGGCCGTCGGCGCCGAAGATGTTGCGGGCGTTGTCCCGGTAGTCCTCGAGGTGGGGAAGAACCAGCCGAAGCAGGGACCGCGCCAGTTCCGGGGTGCCGGTGGGGATCAGGCTGGCCATGCCTCCGTTGAGCACGTTGCCGTTGAGCGTGTAGTCCGCTGACCAGGCCGGGGTCCAGGTTCCCTGCCAGACACCCTGAAGGGTGGGAGGCAGGTGTCCGGTGGCGCTGATTGCGTTGGAGCGTCCCGAGGCATAGGCGATCTCCACGACGCGGCGTCGGGACTTGGGATCACCTTCGCGTGCGCGGCCCCACAGCTGTTCGGTGGTGGAGGACCGCCGGTCGCCTGCAAGGGACAAAACCGAGCGCCGCACGAGTTCGCCATGGGTGGCAGCCTGTGCCGCCCGCAGGGTGTCCCAGTCGGCATCGAACGGATCGGGTTCCTTCGGCTGTGGGCTCTCGTTGCGGTTGACGGTGATTGCGGCACGCAGGACGACGCTGCCGCCCGCCGGCACATCCAGGATGTTCGTGAGCCGGGCACCCGATGCGTCGGGAATCCACCCACGGGCCCCCTGGACGACGGTGGTGGCGGACAGGATCCCGCTCTCGGAGTGCGCCCACGCCTCCAGGCGGCCGTTCGCCCCGGGCGTCAAGGTGCGCTTCAGA
>CAZPSO010000408.1:0-1375 GCA_964588895.1 uncultured Tessaracoccus sp. | reverse complement strand
GGCCGGTTCTTGCTGGCATCGTAGATGCGAGCCACATATTCTCCGACAATCCCGATCGAAAGAAGCTGCAGGCCGCCGAGGCCGAGGAGCAGGACGATTGTGGTCGCATAGCCAGGAACTTCCTGGCCGAACGCCGCTGTTTGAATAATGGTCACAACAAGATACAGCACCGCGAGGGCCGCAGATATCATGCCAACCGCCGACCAGGCGCGGAGCGGCCACGAGCTAAAGGAGAGGATCGCGCCGAAGGCCAGCTTCAACATTTTCGTCGTCGATGACTTGGCAATCCCGCCGCCGCGAGGCTCTATGCTGATCGGCACCAGGGCTTTGCGAAAGCCGACCCAGCCGACAAGGCCTTTCATGAACGGGTGCTCTTCGCGCAGCACACGAAAAGCGTGCACGACCTTCGGCTTCATGACATTGAAGTCACCGGCCCCTTCGTCGATCGGAGCGTCGCTCAGGCGGCGGAAGAGGCCGTAGAAGATCCGCGTCATGCGCGCCTGGCGAGGCGTTTGATATTCGCGGCTTGTTCTGACGCCACAGACGAGATCGACATCCGCGCTTTGCGCGACATCGATGAGCCGAATGAGGTCGGCGCTGGTGTGCTGACCGTCGGCATCCATATAGGCGAGCGCGTCGAAATCATCGCCGCACTCCCGCAAGCCGGCCATGAGGGCCGCTTCCTTGCCAAAGTTGCGGGAGAACGATATGTAATTGACGCGCGCATCTCTGGCGGCCATTTCACGCATGATGGAAAGAGATGAGTCCGTGCTTCCATCGTCGACGAGGAAAACGGCGGGGCGCAGATCGTGTGCTGTGAGCGCGTCGAGCACATCCTGAACCACGCCCTCGATATTCTCCTGCTCATTGTGCAGAGGAATCACAACGATGACCTTAGCTACCGGGCGCTGATGCGGTTGGACGCAAACCTTCTCGTCTTTTTGCGATATGTCGTCGTCGGCGGAGCTTCCGTTATGACGTATGTCGGTTTGGCGGCGCTCTTCCATCGCGGGCTCTCACTGCAACCCATGTTTGCTAATTCGGGCGCCTACCTTGTAGCAACCCTGATAAACTATTTTCTCAACTACTATTGGGCATTTCACGCGTCACGCAGCCACGGGGCTGCAAGCTGGCGCTTTCTCGCCGTTGTCGCCGCAGGCATCATCTTGAACTCGATCTATGTCGGCATCGTTCAAGAATTAACGAGCTTGCCTCTGGAGATCGTCGCGCTTTCGTTCGCGATTATATGGCCTCTTGTGTCATTCAGCGCGTTGAGGCTTTGGGCGCTCTCGTAGCAGCCCGCTGCTCGCGATAAACTTCAATGGCAGGCGCGCGGCTTCGGTTCGTAGCGGCCGTCCTGAAGCGGGCCGAA
Organism: uncultured Tessaracoccus sp.; assembly: GCA_964588895.1. Classification (GTDB taxonomy): domain Bacteria; phylum Actinomycetota; class Actinomycetes; order Propionibacteriales; family Propionibacteriaceae; genus Arachnia. The sequence goes on along the minus strand of CAZPSO010000408.1, from coordinate 3 downwards.
ATA
>CAZPSO010000407.1:0-1375 GCA_964588895.1 uncultured Tessaracoccus sp. | reverse complement strand
TTCGAACCCTGGTGGGGGTCGTTGACTCATTACTCTTTCCGACTACGGGTCGTGAGCGTGTCGGTGCGAGGGCAGCCGGGCGGCTAGGCATAAATCTGCCCGCGCCTTACTCCTCCTTCGCAACCCTCTGGTTTTTGGCGTCCATACGTGCGGTTCGGGCCTTATCCGCTCGTATGGAGCTGGAAATCCTGAGGGTTCTGGAGGAGCATCAGCCTGCCGAGCCGGCACCGACCCAAGCTGGCCCATCCCGAACCTAGCCGACCTAGGCGCCGGCCCAAGGCCGACCCAGGCGCCGAGCCAAGCCCAAGCGCTGATCCGAGCGCCGACCCAAGGAAGCGGTGCAGCGAGCCTGCCCGACTAGACGGGCACGGCTGCGCCGGACCGCAAAGCCTGCTCCACCGCCAGGCTGAGCGCCACCGAGGCGCGGCCGTCCGCGGCGGTCGCCAGCTGACTTGGCTCTCCCCGCAGCGCCGCCAAGAAGGCCGCGGTCTGCTTGGGAAGGTCGAAGGCGTGGCCGCTGGGCGGCACGTGCAGCCGCACCACCTCGGCGTCCGCGGCGTGGCCGCGCTTCACGGTGAGAGACTGCTCCGGATGCGGGTCGAGGTCCATCTCGCCTCGCCAGGACGCTTCGAGGGCGCCGTCGTGGCCAACGATCTGCAGGCGTACCTGATGACCCCACGCCGCGATGGAGCGGGTGACCAGAGCCTGCGCCTCGCCGAAATCCAGCCGCACGTCCAGGTTCTCCCAGGTGGTGCCGCCTTCGGGCCGCTCCGTGGCCCAGGCGGACAGCTCGCGCGGTTCACCCACAACTGGCGCGAGGTACCACCGCGCCAGGTCGAGGTAGTGGATGGGCTCCTCCAGCACGGTGCTTCCTACCTTGGCGGGGTCGCTCTTCCAGCCTCCGGCCCCGGCCCGGTACGGCCGGCGCCACAGGTCCACGCGCAGGTGCAGCGGCGCGCCGATGGCGCCGTCGCCTAGGAGCTGCTTCACGCGCTCGAACAGTTGGAAGAAGCGCATCTCAAGGCCCACCGCCGCCACCCGGTCCGCGGCCGCCGCGGCACTCACTATGCGGTCGCAGTCCTCGACGGTGAGCGCCATGGGCTTCTCGATCAGTACGTGCCGCCCCGACTGCAGGACCGCCAGCGCGTGCCGTGCGTGCAGGTAGTTGGGGCTGGCCACGATCACGGCGTCGAACTCCTGGGAGAGGAACGCCTCCAGAACCGTGAAGGACGGCACCTGCCACTCATCACGTACCCGCTCCGCCGAGGCGTCGCTGGCAACCAGCACGGCCGCAAGGTCGGCTCCCACGGTGGCGAGGGCGTCCCTATGAACCTGGGCCCAGCGACCTCCTCCGATGAGCCCGAACCTCACGCGA
>CAZPSO010000406.1:0-1378 GCA_964588895.1 uncultured Tessaracoccus sp. | reverse complement strand
ATGGATACTGAAGCCATTGCCGCCCAGATGCGCGACAAGGTCGCCGCCTCCGGTTTCGACCGCTCGGTCAAGTTCGACATGGGCGACGAGGTCATCGTGATCGACGGTCAGAACGTCTCGACGACGGATGCGCCGACGGACTGCACGATCAAGATCTCCAAGGAGAATTTCCAGGAGCTGATCGCCGGCGATCTGAACCCGACCGCCGCGTTCATGAGCGGAAAAATAAAGGTGGAAGGCGACATGTCCGTCGCCATGCAGCTCAGCCAGCTGATATAGCGGATCGCGGGCAAGAAGCCCGTGCTCCATCACCGAAGGTTTCCATGCACTTCTTGCTCAGACCTGCCGCCGCGGCGGCCCTTGCTCTTGCCTTCATCCCCTCGGCTTTTGCCGAGGACCTGATCTTCATGCTCGACAACCAATCGAGCTACGACGTGCGCGAATTCTACGCCTCGCCATCCGATGTCGGCGATTGGGAAGAAGACATTCTCGACCTCGACATCCTGCCGGCCGGCGACGCGCTCCGCGTCACCATCGCGGACGGGCGCGACAACTGCGAATATGACCTGCGGATCGTCTTCACCGATGACGACATGATCGAGGACAGGACCGATCTTTGCGAGACCGGTAGCTACACGCTGACCGACTGAGCTTAGCATCGACGGCCCGCCGCAAGGCTGCGGCGGGCCGTTCGAACTCAGCCTCAGATCACATAGGATCTGAGCGGCTCGAAGCCGTTGAAGGCAACCGAGGCATAGGTCGTCGTATAGGCGCCCGTTCCCTCGATCAGCACCTCGTCGCCGATCGTCAGCGACAGAGGCAGCGGATAGGGCGTCTTTTCATACATCACATCGGCCGAATCGCATGTCGGTCCGGCCAGCACGCACGGCGCCGTCTCGTCGCCGTCGCGTGGCGTGACGATCGGATAGCGGATCGCCTCGTCCATGGTTTCGGCGAGCCCGCCGAACTTGCCGATGTCGAGATAGACCCAGCGCAGATCGTCATCCGCCGCCTTCTTGGAGATCAGCACGACCTCCGACTTGATCGTTCCGGCATTGCCGACCATGCCGCGGCCCGGCTCGATGATCGTCTCCGGCAGACGGTTGCCGAAATGCCTCGACAGCGCCTCGAAGATCGCCTGGCCATAGGCCTGCGCCGCCGGCACGTCCTTCAGGTACCGGGTCGGAAAGCCGCCGCCCATATTGACCATCTTCAAAAGGATGCCTTCTTCGGCCAGACGCGCGAACACGTCCCGTGCATCGCAAAGCGCCCGGTCCCACGCCGAAAGATCGGTCTGCTGCGAGCCGACATGGAAGGAAACGCCATAGGCGGCAAGGCCAAGCCGGTTGGCATGGCGCAACACGTCGACCGCCATCGC
>CAZPSO010000405.1:0-1380 GCA_964588895.1 uncultured Tessaracoccus sp. | reverse complement strand
CTTTATTCTGCGTTCCAATGGCACAGTGGCAACTTGGGATCCAGAATCTTCAAACGTTATCGAAGTGGCCCCAGAATTGGATGACATAGTTGAAATTGCCGGTGGTTATCCAATTTATTTGGCACTAAAGCGGGACGGCACAGTAAAAAGTATCAATGTTCCATTTTCCGATGACGTTAATGGATTTTTCGCAAAAAATGCAGTGCCGCATGGTTTAAACGCTGTTGCTATTTATTCCGAATTACCACTCTCGGGACTCTCTTCTTCGCAGGCCGCCTTAACGCGTGCTGGGCAGTTAATTTTTTGGGGGAAAAACCACATTTCCCCCGATTTTTACCAGCTGCTTGAATAAAAAGTGGAAACTGAAGGAATAAAGGGGGCAGAGTACTTGAAATCTATTGATCAGTTTCACTGTATGGCGTTTGGTAGTTAAATAAATTTAACTTAGGGAGTGGAGAGATGGCCAGGATGCCGAGGTTGTATGTAGAAGGTGCGCGCAGCATATTATCCAGCGGGGAAATAACCGCACAGTTTGTTTTTATTGCGACGCAGACTACGCGTTTTACTTGCGAAAGCTGAAAGAAGCGTCTGAGAAGTATTTGGTCAAAGTGCATGCATTTGTACTAATGACTAATCATGTTCACCTGTTGGTTACACCCTCGGACACTGAGGGCGTGCCGAGGATGATGCAGTCCTTGGGGCGTTGTTATGTCCGGTATGTGAATATCACATACCGGAGAACCGGCACATTGTGGGAAGGTCGATATAAGTCGTGTTTGGTTGCATCGGATGAGTATTTGCTGGCGGTCAGTCGCTATATCGAACTTAACCCGGTCAGAGCTGGCATGGTGAAGCTGCCAAGTGAATATCCCTGTCAAGCTACAGGCACAATGCCATGGGAATCAAGATCGGTCTGATACGCGAGCACCAGATCTACCACGGACTCGGCGCAACACCATCATCAAGACTTTTGGCCTACAGGGAGTTATTTGAACACCGATTGCCAGTTTCACTGTTGGACGAAATTCGATTGTGTACCAATAAGGAGTGGGTTGTAGGTAGATCGGATTTCATAAAGCAAATAGAAGCTGCTGTAGGACGAAAAGTCCACCAGCGGCAATGGGGAGGAGACAGGCGCTCGCGGAAAGATGTCCAAGAACTCTGCCCCCTTGATCTTTTAATCAAGCTGATCCATATGTTTTGGGGGTTGATATAATTGGGTTTCTATTGCCCAAAGGCTTTGAGTATGCGAAGAGGGATTTCGCGAGAACATTTGGTAAAAAATATTTGCATATTAATTAATGAGCGGTTCCATTTAGGAGCTGGTTATAAACTTGAGGTATTTGTGGCTGAAAAAGCGACTATTTATAAAGCGAACCT
>CAZPSO010000404.1:0-1381 GCA_964588895.1 uncultured Tessaracoccus sp. | reverse complement strand
TGGACGTGGCGACCATCTCCATCGTCCGCGTGATCTTCCGCGTGTTCTGGACCGAACGAATCCGGCCCTTGATCTCTCTCGCTCTAGACATGAAAGATTTTCGTTATCCGTTATCCGCTATCCGTTATCCGTTGCGCCAATCCGCTGCCGTTGCCGGCGGCGGTTAGCGGATGACGGATGACGTACAACGTGAAACCTCACGAACTCTGCCGTGCCTGGGCCGCACTGGACTCCGGCCGCTGCGCCAGCCGCAGCTGATCCTCGGACATCCGCCGGTCCTTGTCCGTCTCCTTGAGGATCGCGGACTCCGAGTAGTTCTCGGTGCCGACCGGCGACTCGGGATCGGCGAAGAGATCCCGGTAGTGCTCGATGGCGGCGACGAGCGCCTGCTCCGTCTCCTTCGACAGCGTCCGCTCGTCGCGGATGGTCGTGAGCACCTCGGGGCGGTTGGCGCGCAAGAAGGTGTGGAAGTCGCGCTCCCAGGTGGGGATCTGCGCCACGTCCACATCGTCCAGGTACCCGTTGGTCAGCGCGTAGATGATCGCGACCTGATGCTCCACCCGCATCGGGGAGTACTGCGGCTGCTTCAGCACCTCGACCGAGCGCTGGCCGCGGGCGAGCTGACGCTGCGTGACCGCATCCAGCTCGGAGCCGAAGGCGGCGAACGCCTCGAGCTCCCGGTACTGGGCGAGCTCACCCTTCAGCTTACCGGCGACCTGCTTCATCGCCTTGATCTGAGCCGCACCGCCGACGCGCGACACCGAGATGCCGACGTTCACCGCGGGGCGCACGCCCGAGTAGAAGAGGTTCGACTCGAGGAAGATCTGACCGTCCGTGATCGAGATCACGTTCGTCGGGATGTAGGCCGAAACGTCACCCGCCTGCGTCTCCACGATGGGGAGCGCGGTGAGTGACCCGCCGCCCATCTCGTCGGAGAGCTTCGCCGCGCGCTCGAGGAGCCGCGAGTGCAGGTAGAAGACGTCACCCGGGTACGCCTCACGCCCCGGGGGGCGCCGCAGAACGAGCGACATCTGCCGGTAGGCGACCGCCTGCTTCGACAGGTCGTCGTAGACGCAGAGGGTCGGCATGCCCTTTCCGTTCTCGTCCTTCGTGTACATGAAGTACTCGGCGAGCGCGGTGCCGGCGTAGGGCGCGATGTACTGGAGCGGCGCGGGATCGGAAGCCGAGGCCGAGACGATGATGGTGTACTCGAGCGCGCCGGCATCCGCCAGCCGCTGGACCACGCCGGCGACCGTCGAGGCCTTCTGCCCGATGGCCACGTAGACGCAAACGACGCCCTGGCCCTTCTGGTTGATGATCGTGTCGATCGCGATCGCCGTCTTACCAGTGCCGCGGTCGCCGATGATCAGCTCACGCTGGC
>CAZPSO010000403.1:0-1411 GCA_964588895.1 uncultured Tessaracoccus sp. | reverse complement strand
AACCGGCGAGACAAGACCAGCCCCGACGGGGCGGTATATCCCAGCATCGGGTGCATCGAACGGGACCGGGTAAAACCACCAACGATACCAATTGATGCTAATGTTTAAATATTCACGCTATACCCTTCCGATAGAATAACCTCCTTCCATCAACACCTTACACCAATAAAAATATTTTTTCCTTTTGATATAAAAGGAATAGTCATATATTTAAATCCTTAGTTAACGTTAACCCCTCCGATTCTTCAATTTGATCTGGACAGGCCTGTTGACTAATAGCTGTTAACGAAAAACTGCCTATAATTTTATGGTTTGTCGACTGATGAAGAGCCTGAAGCAGCCCGTATTCCCATTCCATCTGACGTATTTCCGAATCAGACAACACCGATGATTACAAACATCTTTCCCTTATGAAAAACATGGCCTTCTCCATTCGATTTGCCACACTTCTTGCCTTTATGTCACTAGCTTTTCAAGGGTGTAAGGAGGAAGCAGGGGATAAAAGCCTAGAGGAGCTCTTTGGATCCTCCCCTGCTATCCAACTACAGAGTCAGCTTTTAAATATTGAAGAAACCGAAGACCTGTTTTTCGGGAAAGTCCTGGAAATGGTCTATGCTGACGGAATGCTGATTATCAGGGATATTGACAAAAACCACCGAATGAAAATCATCGACTTATCGTCCAACCGAATGGTGAAGTTTGGCAAAATCGGTGAAGGTCCGAATGAACTGATCAGTGACTATACAAGGCCTTCGGTTGACTATAGCAATAGAACATTATATGTGTCGGACTATCCCAATTATTACCTCTACCACTTGGACTCCCTGAAAAATGGCATCTACGATCCTGCTCAGAAAATACGAATCAATCTGCCGGAAGACAACCTGATAGAAAGCACCTTCTCCGGGGGATACATAGTGGGCTCGCTTTTTAGGAACCGCTTCGGGCTACACCGGCTAAGTGACGGCCAGTTCAGCAAGATGGGCAGTTATGAGTATGGCACCTATATGTCTCATCAAGGGGTCTTCTATCCGCATCCTACCGAAAAGAAAGCAGTAAGACTGGGCTTATTTGCGGAAGAACTCACCGTTTTGGATTTTGCCGATGGCCACTTTAACATCATAAAAGACTATAAAGGATGGTCAAGTGATCGACAGGAAATAGAACAGGGAGGGGGTGTGGTCTTCGTTATACCGCCGTCCGATGACCGGAATTGTTTCATGAGCTGCACCTCTTCTGAAAAATCTATATTTGCCCTGTATAGCGGTCAACTTAGGTCTGACGAGTCAGGAACTTCTTACGATCCCTCCTATGGAGAACGTATCTATGTCTTTGACTGGGAAGGAAAACCCGTTAAGAAATTGCTGTTGGATCTGCCTGTAAGATCAATTGCGCTGGATGAAAGGAACCA
>CAZPSO010000402.1:0-1422 GCA_964588895.1 uncultured Tessaracoccus sp. | reverse complement strand
CAGGCGGCGGTCGCCGCGATCAGCGGCTTCGACTCGGTCGTCCTGATCGCCGGGGGCAAGGGCAAGGGCCTCGACCCGTCGCCCCTCGCCTCGTTGCCCGAGCGGCTCCGCTCGGTCGTCGCGATCGGGGAGTCCGCGCCCGCCCTCGAGGTGCTGTTCCGCGACGCCGGGGTGCCCGTCACGGTCGCCGACTCGATGGCCGACGCCGTCGCCGCCGCGCGCGCTGCGGCCCGTCCCGGGGACGTGGTCCTCCTCTCGCCGGGCGGCGCGTCGCAAGATTGGTACGTGAACTACGGAGAGCGTGGCGACGACTTCGCCCGCATCGTGCGTGACCTCGCCGCGGGGAGCGGGCGATGACCGCCGTCGACCACCGCCTCCTCGCCCCGCCTCGGCGCTCGCGGCTCGGTCGACCGAGCGGGCGACGCACCGGCCTCTTCCTCGGCCTGCTCACCGTGGTGCTGCTGCTCTGCGTCGTCGGCCTCGTCATGGTGATGTCGGCGTCGTCGGTGGTCGGGCTCTACCAGTTCGGCTCGTCCTGGTACTTCGTCAAGCGTCAGCTCATCTGGCTGGTCGCCGGTCTCGTCGTGCTCGCGATCACGATGCGCATCGACTACCGCGCCTGGCGCCGGATCGCGAAGCCCCTCCTCATCGGATCGATCGTCGCCCTCGGGCTCGTCCTCGTCCCGGGCGTCGGCGTCAGCGTCTACGGCTCGACGCGGTGGCTCGGCGCCGGGCCCCTCCAGGTCCAGCCCTCGGAGTTCGCCAAGCTCGGGCTGATCCTCTTCATCGCCGACCTCCTCGCCCGACGGGCGCACCGGATCGGCGACCTGCGGGCCACCTTGCAGCCGGTGCTCATCATGTCCGGCGCCGTGGCGCTGCTCTTGATGCTGCAGCCGAACCTCGGCACCACCATGGTCACCGGGGCGATCGTCGGGGCCATGCTCCTCGTCTCGGGGGCGCCGCTCCTCCCGCTCGCCGGCATCTCGGTCACCGGCGCGGTCGCCGCGATCGGCCTCGCGCTGGCCGCCCCCTACCGTCGGGCCCGGGTCTCTGGCTTCCTCGATCCGTGGGCCGACCCCCGCGGCGAGGGCTACCAGACGATCCAGAGCCTGATCGGCACCGCGCAGGGCGGGTGGATGGGCGTCGGCCTCGGGGCCAGCCGCTCGAAGTGGGGCTTCCTGCCGTTCGCCCACACCGACTTCGTGTTCGCGATCATCGCCGAGGAGACCGGCCTGCTCGGCGCCTCGGCCGTCGTCCTCCTCGTCATGGCGCTGTGCTGGCTCGGCGTGGCCACCGCCCTGCGGGCTCCGGACCGATTCGGCACGCTGCTCGCCGTCGGCATCACCACGTGGCTCGCGGCCCAGGCGTTCGTCAACATCGGCGCCGTCGTCGGCATCCTGCCGATCACCGGCGTGCCCCTCC
>CAZPSO010000401.1:0-1428 GCA_964588895.1 uncultured Tessaracoccus sp. | reverse complement strand
CACCAAACCCGTTAAGCGTCCACTGGAATCGAACACAAATTCGTCATTCCCAGCACCGCCAAATAACTCTCCGAATCCATCAAATTGAATACCCGCGACCGTGCCCTTATTCTCCCCGTTTATTTGCCAAGAGGCAGGGTCCACGCTCTCAAGCTGCAGTCGATTCTGCGGATTGGCCTGGGTAACGGTTAAGGTTTCTACGTCTGTGCGTACCCGAGTCCACGACTGTCCATCCGCAGGACCAACCCCGGATTCCGGGGCAAGCCAGACTGAGCGAAATCGCTGGCCGTTAAACTGAATACCGTCCGCCCCCGCGCCACCTGCCAACCAGCCACTCAGCGTGCCGTTCGGCCCAATCGTAAAGGTGTCGTCTCGACTGCCTCCGTGCAGGTGGCCAAATTCGCGAAAGATGGTTTCACCACCAGCGTAAGTAACTCGCCCCTCATTGTGGCCGTTGATCTCCCATTGGTTACTCATGTTGGCACCGACCAGCGTAGTCGCCAGCCCCGCACCAATAACCTCGTTTATCCCCTGAAGGTGCAGAGTATCCTGGCGACCATCTGCGACGTATTCACCACTAAACAGCACTGCCTGTAATGACCGAGCCTCATTGATACCGCTCAGATCAACTCGATTGGTTCCTGTGGTATCAACAATACTGCCCGTCAAAATGCCCTCACCTTTGAGCACAAAGGTGTCGTCTCCCGCCCCACCTTTTAAGTGGCTAAAGTTACGAAACACCATCCGCGTGTCACCTTGCACAAAGACGCCATCATTGATGCCGTCCTGCTCAGCGTTCGCCTCACCCAGCGTCCAGAGATTAGTACCGTCGCGAGCGGACAGGGTCGCTCGCCAAGGATTATTCGGGCTGCCATTATCATTGCCGATCAACCCTTCAATGCTGTTGATTGTGAACGCACCTCCCTGACCCAAATCATCGCCTATAACGATGTCGAGGTCGCCTTCGTGAGAGGAGCGGTCAACGAAATCGTCACCACCACCGCCGTCGATACTGGATATCGAGCCGCCGGCTGCAATACCGAAGCTGTCGCTTCTGTCGCCGCCGAATAGTCTGGCGAAATTGATAAAGGTGATGGTTGCACCTGTGACGCCATTGGGGCTAACCGTGCCGATCTTGTCGCCACTGATCGTCCAGCTGTAACCCGCTTCATTCTGACTCGCCCCGTACAAGCGGTTACCGTTGCCATTGTCGACTTCGAGGGTTTGTATCCGCTCAACATGGAGAGTGCCATCCGGTGCGCCTTCAGGCACTGGACCCAAGCTAACCGCCACTTCCCCATCGCGCTCAATCCTTAGGGAATTACGCCCTCCCCCGCCGTCGAAATGATCGTCTAGTACGCCGTCGTTACTAATAATGAAGTCATCATCACCCTCACCGCCAACCACACGGGAAAAGCCGGAAAAGGT
>CAZPSO010000400.1:0-1432 GCA_964588895.1 uncultured Tessaracoccus sp. | reverse complement strand
AGGTAGTGCTCGATGGCGGTGAGGGTGTCCTCGGGGAGCCAGTCGCCGAACGTGTCGAACGCCTTCTCGCCGGCGAAGACCTCGAACCAGACGATCTCGCGGCGGCCGCCGTAGGCCTTCGCGACGGCGGCGTCGAGGACGCGCCGGGCGGCGGCCCAGATGTCGGGGCCGGTGCCGTCGCCTTCGATGAACGGGAGGATGGGCCGGTCGGGGACGTGGAGCGCGCCGCCGCGCATCTCGATGGCGTCGCCGTCGGTGGGCGGGGTGAGGTGGGTGAGGTTCATCGGAGGATGGAGGGGTTAGGGATTGGAAGGGGTCAGAGGTTGCCGGTGAGGGCGCGGAGGCGGAGCTCCCACACTTTTAGCATCGCCTCGCGGACGATGCTCTTGCTCATCTTGCTCTGGCCCTCGGTCCGCTCGGTGAACGTGATCGGGACCTCGACGATGGTGAAGCCCTTGCGCCAGGCCCGGTAGGTCATCTCGATCTGGAACGAGTAGCCGTTCGAGGAGACGCGGCTGAAGTCGATGGCTTCGAGGACGCGGGTGTGGAAGCACTTGAAGCCGGCCGTGACGTCGTGGACGGGGAGCCGGGTGATGGCGCGCGTATAGATGCCCGCGCCGTAGGAGAGGATCAGCCGCGAGAGCGGCCAGTTGAGCACGCGCACGCCGCCCTTGTAGCGGCTCCCGATGGCGACGTCTGCGCCCGCGCGCACGGCCTCGACGAGCAGCGGCAGGTCGGCGGGGTTGTGGGAGAAGTCGGCGTCCATCTCGCAGATGAAGGTGTAGCCGTGGTCGCGGGCGAAGTGGAAGCCGGTGAGGTAGGCGGTGCCGAGGCCCTGCTTGCCGGCGCGCTCGATCAGGTGGACGCGCTCCGGGTGCTCGGCCTGGAGGTCGCGCACGAGCGCGGAGGTGCCGTCCGGCGAGCCGTCGTCCACGACGAGCACGTCGTAGCCGCCGGGGAGGGCGAGGACCTGGCGTACGAGCGGGACCACGTTGGCCGCCTCGTTGTACGTCGGCACGACGACGAGCGTCCGCGCGGTGTCGGGCGCGGGCGTCGGGTCGGGGGCGGAGGCGGAGGTCGGGGACACGGCGGCTCGGAAGGGCGGAGCGGAAAGCTACGCACCGTTCCGCTCCGCAGCCACGACGGGCAGGTGAGAGCCGGTCCGCGTACGTTGGGGGATCCGCTACGTGGGTGTAGGGGCGATTCGTCATCGCCACCGCCGTAGCATACCGCGGTGTAGGGGCGATTCATGAATCGCCCCTACGGGCTGTCCTTCGGAGGCGGGCTTTTGCACGCGGCGCGGGAACGTCGGGCACCCGCGCCCTTATAGTGAAGCCGGACTCTCCGCCGGCGGACGGGCGTATATTCCGGGCCGCTCGATCCCGACCCCACCTCAGCAGGATTTCCCGATGGCGAACGAAACGAAGAAGGC
>CAZPSO010000399.1:0-1433 GCA_964588895.1 uncultured Tessaracoccus sp. | reverse complement strand
CCGGTGTTCACCATGCACGCCGTCTCGTGGCTCGCCATCTCCTCGGGTCCGGTGCTGCGGTCGGGGATCCACCCCTCGGGGATCACCCAGCGACGATGGCCGAGAGCCTCCACGTCTGTCCTCCTCGGTCGGTTCCGGCGCCGCTACCCAGAGCGGGGGAGCGAGAACCGTCAGCCGGCCGGCGGCAGCTCGACGACGTCGAGGTCCCGGGCGACGACGACGTCGTCGTGGTGGCGGCGAGCCTCGTCGCCGAACGGTTCGAGGTCCCGGTAGCGCTGCGAGAAGTGGGTCAGCACCAGGCGTCCCGCCCCGGCTTCGGCGGCGAGCCGCCCGGCCTGCTCGGCCGTCAGGTGGCGGGCGGCCTCGGCCAGCTCGGCCTCGGGTGACAGGAACGTGGACTCGCAGAGCAGCAGGTCCACGCCGTCCGCCAGCGCCAGCGCGCCGTCGCACCAGGCGGTGTCCATCACGATGGCGAACGAGCGTCCACGGCGCGGTTCGCTGATCTCCTCGAGGGCGACGGTGCGCCCGTCGACCTCGATTCGGCCGTCCCGCTGGAGCCGGCCGATGTCCGGGCCCTCCACCCCGAGCGCCGACGCCCGCTCCGGCAGGATCCGCTGGTCGTCGGGCTCGTCGACCCGCCAGCCGAGGGTGTCGACCCGGTGGCGCAGCGGTTCGTGGCGCAGGGAGTAGGGCGCGGTCCGCACCACGACGCCGGATCCCTCGGCCGGCCGGCGGTGGATCGGCAGTCGCAGCCCGCCCAGGGTGGCGCCGATCAGGTGATCGAGGACGTGCCCGCCGCTCGCCGGGTAGTGGAGGTCGACGTCGTGGGACACCTGGTCGAGCTCCATCCGGTTGAGCACTCCGGGCAGGCCGAACGTGTGGTCACCGTGGAAGTGCGTGAGGCAGATCCGGCGGATCGAGGCCGTCGACCGTCCGGCCCGGGCGAGCTGTCGCTGGGTGCCCTCGCCGGGATCGAACAGGATCGACTCCGCGCCCCAGCGGAGCAGGTAGCCGTTGTGGTTCCGGTCGGCGGTCGGCGTCTGGCTGGCGGTCCCGAGGATCAGCAGCTCGACGTCGGACATGGCCACCGTTGTAGCGGCTGGTCGGGGGGTTCGGCCCGGGCTGGCTCAGGCGTCGTCGGGGTCCGCCCGCCAGTCCCGGTCGGGGGCCAGGTAGATGAGCGGCACGCTCGCCACGCTCACCGCCGCCTTCACCAGCAGGTTGACGACGAAGACGTCCCACACGCCGCTCCAGGGAAGCGTGAGCCCGTGGTCCGTGAACCCGGGGATGGCCCCGAAGGCCACGACGGCGAAGATCACGTTGTCGATCGGCACGCTCACCGCGTTGCTCGTGAGGACCCGAGCCCACTGGTGCCGCGTCGTCACGCGGCGGACGAACCAGTGGTACACCTCGGTGTCGGCGAGCTCGCTGAC
>CAZPSO010000398.1:0-1472 GCA_964588895.1 uncultured Tessaracoccus sp. | reverse complement strand
AAATTTAACGAAATCCACCCGCGGCATTAGCGCTCCATTAACTTGCGGGCGGTCCCCTGCCGCTAGGATGACCCGTCGTCCACGCCGCGTGATGACGGGACGGACGCCGCAGTCGAGGAGAAGTCCGTGCCGGTGCCGTCTTCGGAAAGCGTCGCCACGGCATCGCGCAGGGCCTGCCCCGCGCGGGCCGACGACGGACGCGAGACGGGCCGGGGCGGGGGGGCGCGGCGGTCCGGCCGGGTTGTCTTGACGATGAATTCGGTGACTTCCAGGCCGATGGAACGGGCGGCGTCGAGGATTTCCGGACCGGCCAGGCGCAGCCTGGCGTGCCAGATGGGGGAGTCGACGAGATAGACGAGCCTGTTGCCAACGATGTTGCCCAGCCGCGCGTGCGCGGCCAGCGTCGGAGGCAGCAGGGAGTGCAACCTGCGGTCCATTGCGTCGAGCCACATGGCCCGGCGGACGGGATCGCCGGCATCACCGTCCAGCAGCGCTTCAAGCGCCGGGCGTGCGGTGCGGGTGGATCCTGCGGAACCGGGCCGGGAACGGGACATAGGACAGCATGACTTTACACAGCATTTGCGACCAGGTGCGCCAGCGCATTGAAAACGCCGCCTCGCGCGGAACCGCACGCCTGCGTGCCGGCGCATTGCGCCATCCGGTGGCCGCCGGCGCCCTGCTCGCCGCGACCGGCCTCATGCTTGGCGCCGGCGTGGCGGGTACGGAAGTGGTCCGGCTCAAGGCCGCGCTGGACGGGCACCAGGCCGCCGTCGAGACCACCCGGCGCGAGGCCCAGCGCGAGGTCAACGCCCTGGCCGCGCGGGTGGCCGAACTGCAGGCCCAGGCCAACCGCCTCAACGCCCTGGGCGAGCGCCTGACCCAGGTCGGCGACCTGGGCGACGGCGAGTTCGACTTCAACGAGGCGGTCGCGATCGGCGGCGTCGGCCCGGTGCACGACATGCCGGTGGGCGGCCTGATCCAGGACATGGACGCGGTGGAGGGCCAGCTGGCCGCTTCCGGCGGCCAGCTGTCGGTGCTCGAAGCGCTGCTGTTCGACCGCCAGATGGAGCGCTCGGCCGTGCCGTCGCGCTCGCCGGTGGCCAGCAGCTACGTCACCTCCGGCTTCGGCACCCGCGCCGACCCGTTCAGCGGCGGCCGCTCCTACCACCGCGGCATCGACTTCCGCGCCCGCCACGGCGACCCGGTGATGGCGGTGGCCGACGGCGTGATCAGCTACTCCGGCTGGCGCTCGGGCTACGGCAACGTGGTGGAAGTGGACCACGGCAACGGCTACGTCACCCGCTACGCCCACAACACCCGCAACTCGGTGCGCGTGGGCGACCTGGTGCGCTCGGGCCAGGAAGTGGCCAAGGCCGGCTCCACCGGCCGCTCCACCGGCACCCACGTGCACTTCGAAGTCTGGGAAAACGGCCGCGTGCTCAATCCGCGCCAGTTCCTGGCGGACGCCGGCC
>CAZPSO010000397.1:0-1474 GCA_964588895.1 uncultured Tessaracoccus sp. | reverse complement strand
GGTCCCGCGCGCGGCGTACTCCTTGAGGATGTCGTTCTGGATCGTCCCGCCGAGCTTCTGGAGGTCCGCCCCCTGCTGTTTGGCGACGGCCACGTAGAGCGCGAGCAGGACCGGCGCCGTGGCGTTGATCGTCATGCTCGTCGTCACCTTCTCCAGGTCGATCCCGTCGAAGAGCCGCTGCATGTCCTCCAGCGAGTCGATCGCGACGCCGACCTTGCCGACCTCGCCCTCGGCCATCGGGTCGTCGGAGTCGTAGCCGATCTGGGTCGGGAGGTCGAAGGCGACGGAAAGGCCGCGGGCGCCCTGGCCGAGGAGGTAGTGGTAGCGCTCGTTCGACGCCTCGGCGGTGGAGAAGCCGGCGTACTGGCGCATCGTCCAGAGCCGGTCGCGGTACCCGCCGGGGTAGAGGCCGCGCGTGAACGGGTACTGCCCCGGCTCGCCGAGCCGCTCGCCGAGGTCGGCGGGGAGGTCGGCGCGGTCGTAGACGGGCGCGACGGGGAGGCCGCTGGAGGTTTTTTTCATTGCGTAACAGAGTTCGGTCGGACGAGGAGCCGCCGCAAGGTACGGAGGCCCGCCGCGGAGGATGGAAGCGCGGAGGATGGGAAGAGCGGGAAGATGGGAGAGCCTTACCTTCTTCGGTTTGCTTTCCAACCCCTGACTGATTCCCACGATTATCCACGGCTCCGCCGGCCCCGTTGTCGGCGCGGCGCGTTATCGTAGGGGCTCTCCTCGCCCAACCGACTCCATCCGTCGTGCCGACCTCCGAGAACCGCTCCAGCAACTTCCTCCGCGACATCATCGCCGCCGACGTCGAGGCCGGCACGTACGGCGGCCGCGTCGTGACGCGCTTCCCGCCCGAGCCCAACGGCTATCCGCACCTCGGCCACGCGCAGAGCATCTGCCTCAACTTCGGCCTCGCCGAGGAGTTCGGCGGGACGACCTACCTCCGCTTCGACGACACGAACCCCGAGACCGAGAGCCCGGAGTACGTCGCCGCCATCGAGGAGGCCGTGCGGTGGCTCGGCTTCGAGCCCGAGGAGGTCCGCTTCGCGTCCGACTACTTCGAGCAGTTCTACGACTGGGCCGTCGGGCTGGTCGAGAAGGGGCTGGCGTACGTGGACAGCCAGAGCGAGGAGGAGATCCGCCGGGACCGCGGCACCGTCACCGAGCCCGGCACGCCCTCGCCCTACCGCGAGCGGCCCGCCGAGGAGAGCCTCCGCCTGCTCGACGAGATGCGGCGCGGCGAGCACCCGGACGGCTCGCACGTCCTCCGCGCGAAGATCGACATGGCGCACCCGAACATGAAGCTGCGCGACCCGCTGATGTACCGCATCCGCCGCGACGCGCACCACTACCGGCGCGGTTCGGACTGGGCGATCTACCCGCTCTACGACTGGGCGCACGGCCAGGGCGACGCCGTCGAGGGCATCACGCACTCGATCTGCACGCTCGAGTTCGACGTCAACCGCCCGCT
>CAZPSO010000396.1:0-1476 GCA_964588895.1 uncultured Tessaracoccus sp. | reverse complement strand
GCATCACCGGCGACATGTGCATCCATATGTTTGACACCGTCCGATGGATGCTCGACCTGGGCTGGCCCAAAAGAATCACCGCCTCAGGGGGAATTTATGTGCAGAAAGGTGGCAGGTCAAACATCGCCGATACCCAGACGGCCAGCTTTGAATATGATGAACTAAACTGTGTGTGGCAACACCGCACCTGGGGCACGCCCGCGGATCCGGAATATCCCTGGGCCTTTATCCTTTATGGGGAAAAGGGCACGCTCAAAGGCAGTCCGATGAAATATGACTTTATCCCAGTAAGGGACGGAGAAAAGATCCAAAAGGACGTGGTCTATGAAAAAGAAAAGTATCCCGAAGATCTGACCGAAAAAGACATAGAACTTCATGCCGCTCCAGCTACCCGCCTTCATATGATCGACTTTCTAAAAGCCATAGAAAAGGGAGAAAAACCTGTAGCAGACATCGAAAACGGACACATTTCCACAGCCAGCTGCATCCTTGCCAACATGTCCATGGAACTTCAACGACCCCTGGTGTATGACCCCGAAAAGATGATTGTGGTCGATGATCCGGAAGCAACCGAACTGCTCCAGCGTCCCTACCGAGGGCCTTGGGCGCACCCCGATCCCAAAAATGTTTAGAAAAGATATGAGATGTGAGATATGATACACAAGAATGCGGTCTGTGTGTTCAGTTAGCGGCTTTACATCCTATACCCTATACCAAATACTACCTATCTACTAAAAATGAAAATCTTTCCCCTCTTCACCCTAGTGTTCGCCTTATTGGCCCTTACCTCTTGTCAGAAAGATCCCATGTTCAATACCAACAAAGTAGTGGCTCACCGAGGAGCTTGGAAAGTATCCGAAAACCCGCAAAACTCCATTGCCGCCTTAAGAGAAGCGGTCCGACTGGGTTGTGAAGGCTCTGAGTTTGACGTTTGGATGACCCAAGACGGTGTACTTGTGGCGAACCATGATCCGGATTTTCTCGGCATACCCGTCGAGACCTCCACTTACCAAGAGCTACTGGAAAAGAAACTCCCCAACGGCGAAAGTATCCCTACAGTGGAAGAATACCTGAAAGAAGGGATGAAACAAACTACCACTAAACTGGTATTTGAAATCAAAACCTCGCGTATCAGCAAGGCAAGAAGCCTTGAGTTGGCAGAGAAAAGCGTGCAGTTGGTCAAAGATCTCGGGGCAGAGAAATGGGTAGATTATATCGCCTTTGACTATGACATCTGCCTGAGGGTGATGGAAAAAGATCCCAATGCCAACGTCGCCTATCTAAACGGGGACAAAACGCCCGCAGAATTAAAGGAAGCTGGATTCTGGGGCTTGGACTATAACATCAACGTGATGCGTAAAAACCCGCACTGGATCAAGGAAGCCCATGACCTCGGGCTGACCGTCAACGTATGGACCGTCAATAAAGAAGAGGATATGAAATGGCTGCTGGATGAAGATGTGGAATTTATCTCTA
>CAZPSO010000395.1:0-1487 GCA_964588895.1 uncultured Tessaracoccus sp. | reverse complement strand
AACAGCACCTTGGCCGGCTCGACGAAGACGGAGGCCAGCGGGAGGAGTCCGTTCTGGACCAAGAAATCGACGCCGGAGCCGAGCCAGCTGACCAGCGTTCCCACGATCGGGCCAATACCCAGGCGGCCGAGGATGGCCATGACCATGCCTAGGATGCCGAGCGAGAAGTTGTCGACGAGCATCTCGAAACCGGAGGCGACCCTCCCCTCGATCGCCTTGTCGACCTTCTTCAGCAGCCAGGCCGCGACGGGGGCGATGATCATCGCTCCGAGGAACATGGGCACCTCGGAACCGACGACCACGCCCATGGTCGCGATGGCGCCGATCACGGCACCGCGTTGGCCATGGACGATCCGGCCGGCCGTGTAGCCGATCAGGATCGGCAACAGGTAGGTGATCATGGGACCGACCATGGTGGCCATCGTCTCGTTGGGCCACCAGCCCGTCGGGATGAAGATGGCAGTCAGGAGGCCCCATGCGATGAAGGCCCCGATGTTGGGCATGATCATGCCGGCGAGGAACCCGCCGAAGCGCTGGATGCCGGCGCGGACGCCCTTGCCCTCCAGGTTCTTGTTGACTCGTGCGTCCGGCAGCACGTCAGTTGCAGTCACGTGCGCTCACCTCTTTCTGAACGTCGATGTTCGGGTCTACTGCCCCGAAGCGGGGCGATACAGACATCTTTATGTTTGATTGTGTCCGTGTCAAGTCCAAATCAAAAAGAATCGGACTCTTCGTCTATCGGGGGACGCGCAAGAGCCTGCCGTCCCGGTGCCGGGAGGGCAGGCTCTGGGGCAACAGTTGGCAGCTCAGGTATCCGGTTGGATGTCGATCCTCCAGCCGGTCAGGCGGGCAGCCAGACGTGCGTTCTGCCCCTCCCGCCCGATCGCAAGGGAGAGCTGGTAGTCGGGCACGATGGCGCGACAGGCCCGCGCCTGGGGGTCCACGACGGTGACCGAGCTGACCTTGGCAGGGCTGAGCGCCGCTGCCACGAACCTGGCGGGGTCCTCGGACCAGTCGACGATGTCGATCTTTTCCTCCCCCAGCTCGTTGGTGACCGCCCTCACGCGCTGGCCCATCGGGCCGATGAATGCGCCCTTGGCCGAGACATCGGGGTTGTGGCTGACGACGGCGATCTTGCTCCGGTGACCCGCCTCGCGGGCCACCTCCTTGATCTCCACCACGCCCTGCCCGATCTCCGGTACCTCCATGGCGAACAGCTTTCGCACCAGTTGCGGGTGGGTCCGGGAGACCACCACCTGCAGGCCGCGGATCTCGCGCCGCACGCTGACGATGTAGACCTTCAGCCGGCGACCGTGGGAGTAGTCCTCTCCCGGGACTTGTTCGGCCAAGGGCATGATGGCCTCGACGTCGCCCAGGTCGACGCGCACCGCCTTGGAGGCGCGGTCGGCCTGGATCATCCCGGTCATGACGTCACCCTCGCTGGCGGAGAAGGTGCCGAACTTCTGCTCGTCCTCCTTCTCGCGGAT
>CAZPSO010000394.1:0-1507 GCA_964588895.1 uncultured Tessaracoccus sp. | reverse complement strand
CAGCATGCAGCCGCTGGTAGGGGGAGCGCGGCTTGTCGTAGAGCCGTTTACGGGCTCATCACAGATGAGGGTGGGTGATGGTGTGATGGCCAGCGAGAAGGTAGGGGCCGGCGGTCGGCGTGGCGTAGCGACGTGAGGGGGCCCTCGGTCGCGAGGATGAAGGTGTTCAAGCACCATCCAGCAGACCAAGGGCCCTTATGCGAAACGCTACCCCACCTTGTCTTGATTCCTTCTGCCGACTCGACCGTCTCGGGTTGAGCGTGACCAGCCAGATCATCGCCGAGGACCACACGGTGCTCATCTGTTGCCCGACCACCCCGGCCAACACGTGTCCCGGCTGCGGCGGTCGCGGAGCGCGGCATGACACGGTGGTGCGGCGGTTGGCGCATGTCCCGTTCGGGTGGAAACCCACGGTCTTGGAGGTCCAGGTCCCGCGCTACCGCTGCCTTCCGTGTGGTCGGGTGTGGCGCCATGATCTGCGGGTGGCCGCCCCAACTCGGGGCAAGCTGTCGCGTGATGCGGTCACGTTGGCGGTCAAGCACATCGTGATCGACCGGCTCTCGATCGCCAGGATCGCCGCCATCCTCGGAGTTGCGTGGAACACCTGCAGCGACGCGATCCTGGCCGCAACCCACGACCTGCTGCTCCAGGACCCGACCCGGTTGGAGGGGGTCACCACGATCGGGGTGGATGAACACGTGTGGCGCCATACCCGCTTTGGTGACAAGTTCGTCACCGTGGTCATCGACTTGACCCCGACAAGGACCAAGACTGGCCCCTCGCGCCTGTTGGCGGTGCTCGAGGGCCGATCCAAGCAGGCGTTCAAGACCTGGCTCGAGGAGCAATCCGAAGCCTTCCGAGACGGCGTCGAGATCGTGGCCATGGACGGATTCACCGGCTACAAAGCCGCAGCCGTGGAGACCATCGACGACGTGGTCACAGTGATGGACCCATTCCACGTCGTCGCGCTGGTTGGCGACAAACTCGACCTGTGCCGGCAACGCCTCCAACAAGAAACCCTCGGGCATCGGGGCCGCTCCGGGGACCCGCTCTACGGCATCCGCCGGGTTGCTCGCACCCGCGCCGGGCTGCTCACCGACAAACAGCGATACCGGTTGGCCAAGGTCGTCCTCGATGAACGCCACGGCGCCTTCGACGTCACCTGGTGCATCTACCAAGACGTCATCGATGCCTACCAAGCCCCCGACCCCAAGATCGGGAAACAGTTGATGACCAAGGTCATCGATACCCTCCAGGCCGGCGTCCCCGACGGCCTGGAAGAACTACGATCCCTGGGCCGCACCCTGCATCGCCGCCGCGCCGACGTGCTGGCCTTCTTCGACCACCCCGGCACCTCGAATGGGCCCACCGAGGCCATCAACGGGCTCCTGGAACACCTCCGCGGCACCGCGAGAGGGTTCCGAAACCTCAGCAACTACATCGCCAGATGTCAGGCGTTCCTGCGCGCTGTGGGTCGGTCCGTGCCTTGTTCTTGCCACCACTGCTT
>CAZPSO010000393.1:0-1537 GCA_964588895.1 uncultured Tessaracoccus sp. | reverse complement strand
CAGTCACCCTGACTGCAAATGGGGCCCGATGCCGGGGGCGCGGTGTTCCGCCCCGTCCAGATGCAGTCACCGCGACTGCAAGTGGGGCCCGATGCCGGGGGCGCGGTGTTCCGCCCCGCCCAGATGCAGTCACGGCGACTGCAAGTGGGGCCCGATGCAGGGGGGCGGTGTTCCGCCCCGCCCGGACCACCGGGTACGGATCGTGGCGGCGAGGCCACCATCCGCACCCGGTAGCCAGGTCGCACCGACCAGACCAACACGCCCGTGTGTCCCACCCACCGTCGGCGGCTACTTCTATGCTGCGTTGGAGCAGGGACGGGTGCCTCATCGACAGAACGGGGGCGTCTCGTGGGCGTTGATGGCGCTCGCCGGTTCTCCCCGGGGCTGCTCGGCAGGAGTGGGGAGATTCAGTGAGCGCCGTCAGCGTCCCAGCCGGCCGGCGATCTGCCTCAGCGAGTGCCCGGCAGCGAGCGAGCTGCGCGACCGTCTGCCCGGCCGCGTAGCCGTCCCACAGCTCCTGGACCTGCTCGGGCGTCAGGTTGTAGGAGACGTTGTCGATCGTCATCACCCACCTCCACTCTCGGTCGACTATCCGCCGATCAGTGAGGTGTTGCGTTCACCCGTTGAGCCCGCACCCGGTATCGCTACCCGTCGGACCCGTGGCAACCGGGCCACACCTGGCTACCCGGTGGGCAGCAGAAGCGTTGAGTCGAGGCCGGCGAGCCCTGTTGCCAGGGTCGACTGGCGACGGTCCAGCGTGAACAGTGGAAGGCCGTGATCGCGGCACGTGAGCGCGATGAGGAGGTCGTGGACGTTCCCGCCGAGGTTCAGAGACCTGCCTGTGCGCAGCACCTCCGCGTAGGCCGACGCGGGTGTCGCCACGATGCGGCCTTCTTCACTCCAGGGAGCCAGGGTCGTCTCGACGGTGCGCGCGTCGAGGTTCCACGGCGCACGCCGCAGGGCTGCCCAGGTCTCAGCGAGGACGATCCCCGGCACCTGGCCGCGTGCGGCCGCAGCGACGTGGGGACGCGCGATGGCGTGGAACTCGTGGTTGGTGATCAGGCCCGCTACGAGGACGGAGGTGTCGATCACCGTTCATCGCGTTGCAGGTGGATGGCCTCGGTGGTGTCGGCGTTGCTCACCGTGCCGACGTCATCGAGGGTCACGGCCGGTAGTCCGTCCTCGTCGGCGGTGACGGTGGCCTGACGGCGCCGCTCGAGCAGCACCCCTTCAGGCGTGGAGACGAGTTCGAGGGCCCCTCCGTGGGGCAGGCCCAGTCGTTCACGCTCGGCCTGTGGGATGACGACGCGGCCCTGCGCGTCCACCCTGACGGTGACGGCATGGAAGCCTCCTCCGCTACCACGGCGATGGTGTCACGGTTCCATCAGCGTGGCAACGCACCTTCGTGTCCTGGAGCGCAAGATGCACGAGCCACTCAAGAACGTCCGTTGCCGATCAGTCGCGATCGCAGCCCAGAGCGACGGCGGTCGCTGCGCAGATCTCGTCGAGTGTTTCGCCGTCCAGGGAGCCGAGTCGC
>CAZPSO010000392.1:0-1538 GCA_964588895.1 uncultured Tessaracoccus sp. | reverse complement strand
ATCATGCGGTACGACGTGGGGATCCCCCGGTCGGACAGGTTCCACGCGACGTGATGTTGCGCCTCGGTGTGCAGGCTCACGAAGTCGAAGAAGGTGTCGTGCGCGCTCTGCGCCTGCGGGATCTCCCGGTCGGGTTCCGGCTTGACGGCGTGCACGATGTCGGGGAACTTGATGCCTTCCTGGATGAAGAACACTGGAATGTTGTTGGCCACCAGGTCGTAGTTGCCCTCGGAGGTGTAGAACTTGGTGGCGAACCCGCGGGTGTCGCGTACCGTGTCGGCGGAACCACGGAAGCCGACCACGGTGGAGAACCGCACGAACAACGGCGTCTCCACCCCCTTGGCCAAGAACGCGGCGCGGCAGATCTTCGAGGCTCTGCCGTTGGCCACGAACACACCGTGGGCTCCAGTGCCGCGGGCGTGCACCACGCGTTCCGGGATGCGCTCATGGTCGAACTGGGTGATCTTCTCCCGCAGGTGGTGGTCCTGCAGCAGGACCGGACCCCGCGGACCTGCCTTCAGTGCATGGTCGGTGGATCGCAGCCGCAAGCCCTGGGCGGTGGTCAGGTACTCCCCCTGCTGCGCCATCGCCTCCGGCGGTGCGCCCGTCGGCGCGCCCGTCGGGGTCACGGTCTCCGGCCCTTTCTGGGACGGCTTCGGCGGGGGCGGAGGGACCGGCTGGGTGGGTTCCTCGAGGCTGGGCGATTCCACTCCCGGTCCTGGCGGCGGGGCGAGGGGGGCGTTGTCCTTCTTCGGCGACATTTCTGCTCCTCGTCTTCAGGCGGAACCCGAGACTTGTCGCCCCAGGTCGACGGTTTACAACGTAACCCGACCGCCCGCCTGAGACAGGGCAAACCGGCAGATCCACCCATGCGGACGCGCGTTGAGCCCGGACGCGACCCCGGCTGTGAGGCGAGCCCACGCGCTTGTGAATCGAGCGCACAGGGCCATCGGGAGGGCGATGCCTTTCGGGGGGTTTACCCGGCCGGCGGAAGCGGGCGTGCCGCCGCGTCGCCCCCTTGGTTGCTACTGCGTTTCGCGGAGGTCCCGCTCCAGGGCCGCGGCTGCATCGGGCGTGAGGACGTCCGGCCGGTTGCGCAGCACCAGGTTCAGTGAGAGCGACTTCACCCAGACATCCGCCTCCGCGGCAGCGACGAGGCCGGGCGCATGCCGCTGCAATATCTGTGCCATCCGCTCGTCCTCGAGCAACTTGCCGATCCGCATGCCCAGACCGGGCTGGCGGCGGCTCACCAGGGTGGAGAAGGTCTCAGGTTCACCCTCGACGGGGAAGTCGCCGAGCACCGAGCGGATGAACCGGACGGAGTCCCGGAACCACTGCGCGACGGAGCCCTCCACCAGCGCCCCGTCGCCGTTGGCGGTGGCGGCCGTGGCCAGGCTGAGACCATGGGGACCCAGCAGGTAGATGTGGGACTCGAACAAGACCTCCGCCTCCGCGAGTGCGCTGAGGAAGGCCAGGGAGTTCCTGATGGGGACCACGGTGTCGTCGCTGGTGCTGAACAGGAACGTCGGCGGGGTCTG
>CAZPSO010000391.1:0-1548 GCA_964588895.1 uncultured Tessaracoccus sp. | reverse complement strand
ATGGAGCCCCCGGAGGGAGTCGAACCCTCGACCACTCGCTTACAAGGCGAGAGCTCTGGCCGCTGAGCTACGGAGGCGCGAAGACCATTGTGCCCTGCTGTGGGCGAAGCTCCCAAACTGCCGCTCAGGCGCCGGAGGTGGCCATGAACATCTTGCCGCTGCCGGTGACCGTGATCGGCTCGTGCGCCGGCACGAACAGCGCCTCACCCTTCTCCAGGGTGCTCACCTCGTGGTCGGTGGCCAGCTCGAACGAGCCCCTCGTCACAAAACAGATCCGGCCGGCGTCCGAGCGGGGCAGGTCGAGCGGGTGGTCAGCCACGGGTTCGAGCATCCACAGCTCGAACTCCTGCGCCGTGCTGGGATAGACGTAGACCCCGTCGCTGCCCTGAGGCAGCAGCGTCTCGCTGGAACTGGCGGTGAAGTCCACCACCCTCAGCAGCTCGTCGACGTCGATGTGCTTTCGGGTCAGGCCGCCGCGCAGGACATTGTCGGAGTTGGCCATCAGCTCCACACCGGTGCCGCGCAGGTGCGCATGCATCGTCCCGGGCCTCATCGCGATGGCCTCACCCGGCTCCAGCCGGACGCGGTTGAGCAAAAGGGCGGCCAGGATGCTGGGGTCGCCGGGGAAGTGTTCGTCGATCTCGACGGCCGTCTGTGCAAAGCGGCCCAGTTCTTCGGGAGCGTCGAGGTTGCGCACGGCCGCGGCGAGGACCAGGTCCACCAGGTGGCGGCGCTCGCCAAGCGACAGGACGTCCAGGAAGACCTCCTGCGCGGCGGCCACGGCAGTGCGTTCCCGCAGCGGGCCGATGACGGAGGACAACTCCCCATCCACCCCGAGGGCCTCGAAGAGTGAGGCAGTCATCTGCGGATCGCGAAATCCCACCAGGGCGTCGAAAGGTGTCAGGGCGACCAGCAGCTCCGGTTTGGGCCAGTCATCGCGGTAGTTGCGGTGGGGTGCATCCAGCGGGATGCCCATCAGCGTCTCGCGGGCATAGCCTTCCTCGGCCTGCGCGCGGGTGGGGTGCACCTGGAGGCTGAGCGGCTTGGCAGCTGAGAGGACCTTGAAGAGGAAGGGCAGGCGTTCGCCGAACGTGTCGGTGCACGCTTCGCCGAGTACCGAGGGGTCGTTCGCCACGAGGCCGGACAGTGTGCCCTCGCCGTTGATGCGTGCGTCCCCACGTGGGTGGGCCCCCAGCCAGTACTCCGCACACGGCTCGCCGGTGCTCTCCACCCCCAACAACCGGGGGATTTCGTCGGTGGTGCCCCAATCGTAGGGTTGGGTCACCCCTGACAGCCTGAGCATGTGCCCGTCCTTTCGCCATTGCCCGTCCGGGCAGATGAGCCTCTCCAGTCAATCGTGAACCACTAACCGGCGCAAGGCCGCGACGAATGACATCAGTGTGATTCGCCCGGTATGATGGCGGGCATGTCACAAGCCAGTATCGACGCCCGGACGCTCGCCCTCACGGAGCATGACGCGGCGATTCTCGATTTCGAGGAGAACTGGTTCACCGCCGACGTGCCCAAGGAACAGGCCATCATGGACCG
>CAZPSO010000390.1:0-1557 GCA_964588895.1 uncultured Tessaracoccus sp. | reverse complement strand
CCCACCTGCAGATCAGGCAAGCCTGTCCGTCTATAATCCAAAAAGGCTTCCGTCGCCGCCGTCCAACTTGCTACCCATTTTTGGGTGATGATCCGCTCAAGCGTATTATTAAACCGCACATCAGGCCTTGAAATAAATTCCTCATATTCATCGGCTTTACCCCAGGTCTCCAGGGAATTTTTTATGGCATTGTTATAATGCGTTGCTGCATCACCCACGCCCCATCCTTTTTGGGCAGCCTCTGCCAAAATGAAGGCTACTTCGGCAGAAGATATAATTCTGGCTTTCAAAATATCACCCGCAGCGCCCGCAGTTGCATAAATTGGGGCAAGCTGGGAGACATGGATATTCTGTGTCCCCTGTCCCGCCACGGGATTTCTGTTGTAGGACTCGGGAACAGCGATACCCGGAGGAAGACCCACGTACTCACCTGTGTCTAAGGTTACCCTATTAGGGTTAAAACGTCGGTAATATTTCAGATTTCTCCCACTTTCGAACGTCTCATAATCCGTGGTTAAAGAGACGACGGTATCAGGAATCCCTTCTACACGAATAAACCCTTCCACATCCGTATCTAAATTAGGATCAGCGACCCATTGTACCCTTACACGATCCATCCATACCGTCAATCTGGGATCATTGGTACCTGTCAGCTGGTCGATAAAAGACTGGCTACCCTGATACCTTTGGAAGTCATCCGGCGTACCGGCGGTATGTCTTGAGAGCCATACATCATTAGACCCTCCCGTATAGTCCAAAGTAGCATCCTGGCTTGGATCCTGTATATAAATCCCGCTGTTATATATCCTTTCGATTCCCGCCTTAGCCACGTCCGGTTTTTTATCGGAAATCCTCATATAGTACCGCAATAACAAGGAGTTGGCGAATCTCCGCCATTTATTCACATCCCCTGCGAAATAGAGATCGTTGGCCCTGATCAGTCCTTCCGTCGAACCTGATGCAAATAATTCGCTGGCTTGCAGGAGGTGATCAATGATGCCGTCATATATCACCTCTTGGCTATCAAAGGCAGGATACTCAAACTCCTGCACTCCCTGATCCCCCTTCAGAGCGGCAGTATAGGGTGCGTCCCCCCAAAGGTCGGTGATATTACCAAAAATAAAGGCTCTCATGGTTAGCCCTACACCCCTAAAGAAATCATAGCCCAATTCCTCTCCTCGGCGGAGCATCAGTTCGTTGGTGCGAAGCATGTCATACCAGCCTGTCCAGTCACGGGAATCCCAATTGTAATGATTATGGGCATCATACCAGCCGTTCTTCTGCGTGTGTTGGACAGCTCCCGCCAGATCGTTAAATCCCAGATCCACATAACTCTGGGCCGCCGGAGCCAATACCGATGGCATCAGCAAATTCGGGTTGGCAGACGCCGGATCGATTCCATAAGGATTTATATTCGCTTCTGAAAGTTGTTCCTCACACGAAGTGAACAAGGAAAGTCCCAGGATAAAGAGCCCTATCTTTTTAATTTTCAATAAATTATTCATGGCTTATATTTTTGGACTTTTAAAGATTAAAATTCAGTTTAAAACCAAAAGG
>CAZPSO010000389.1:0-1581 GCA_964588895.1 uncultured Tessaracoccus sp. | reverse complement strand
TATCCGCAGACGACCGCCCTCAACGCTGCCGTACAAAAACCCATTGGGCTGACATCGGAGTTCAAACACGATCTGCAGGCCATGGCCGATGCGATCACCAAGCGGACACGGCTGGTGCTGTTGTGTTCGCCCAACAATCCGACGGGCCCGGCCATCAGTGCAGAAGAGTTCATCGACTTTATGGCCCGGGTGCCTTCCAATGTCTTAGTCACACTGGATGAAGCGTACTGGGAGTTCGTCACCGACCCGTCAGCAGTCAACGGCCTCGATATGGTGCAGAAGTACCCAAACCTTATCTTGATACGGACTTTTTCCAAGGCTCACGGTCTGGCGGGACTCCGGATCGGTTACGCCGTGGCCCAACCAGCGATTATTGCTGCCTTACGAAAAGCCAAGGTGCCTTTTGGAATCACACAGCCCAGCCAGAATGCGGCGATAGCTTCACTTCGCCATGTCGACGACGTCATGGAGCGTGCCAGGACGATCGCTGCAGCCCGGGACGAATTCGCCGACGCGCTACGCGCCCAGGGCTGGGATGTTCCAGATGCGCAAGCCAACTTTGTGTGGCTACCGCTGCGGGAGCAATCAACTGCTTTCGAAGAAGCCTGTGTCGCCCAATCACTAGCCGTGCGGAACCTCGGCGAGGGCGTACGCATCAGCATTGGGCCGGTTGAAGCCATGCAGCGCGTGCTTGAGGTAGCCGCTCAGTTCCGTCAACGTCGCCTGACTAAGGTGTCCTCTCCGATCACGAGCGCTGAGTAACTCGTAAAGTTGCTGTACAGGTGGTGGCGGTCAGTTTCCCTAGGTTCTATTGCGTCAAGCACTGACCGCCCAAACACTCTTATTTAGTCCGAAGTGGACTTCCTTAAGGCGTGGAGCCAAGAAACACAGAAAATACTCACATTCCTGCAGCACCTTTCACTGCGGCTGTCACAAGTGTTGTGAGGGTACCCTCCGTAATGCGCTTCGCTGATTCCCTTATGCTTTCGAGAGCGGACTTCTTCGAAGACCCCTCGGGAGATTCTTCGATTTGGGAATCCAACGCTCTTATGAATGCCTGCGCTGCGGCATCTTTACTAGGCCAGACGCCCGCAGCGCGTAAGCCTTTGGGGGTGGGCTCATGAATAATATAGTCAGAGGGGCCGGCCAAATAATCAATAGTCTCGACGATGAGATGCTCGTGTCTCAGCCTGGCAACTGCTCTCAGGACTGTCTCCGAGTCCAAATCAACAAGTGATTCAATATCTCGAGTCTGGATTGCTTGGCCAGGTTTATTGACTTCCAACTTAGTGATTACAGCCTCTAGAACTGGCAGTTCAATCGTTTCCCATGTGGACGGTAGAGTCACGGTTTTCTCTCTGGTACGGGGGCAGTTGTGTGGCCCAACTTACTTGAACCCCATCTCACTTTAAAGACTCACGGGGCGGGCTGAAGTATCACTATGTTTCTCAAGGGTAAATCAATGACGCTGATCCTCGAGCACCGCATGCGCAGCCCAGGCTCCGGGCATGCCATGCACGCCAGCACCGGGTGGGGTCGCGGCCGAACAGATATACAGGCCATCGACACCCATCCGGTACG
>CAZPSO010000388.1:0-1582 GCA_964588895.1 uncultured Tessaracoccus sp. | reverse complement strand
ATTAACTTCTCTATACGTCAAGTAGCTCACAAATAATTCCGCTGTTAACCAACGCCCTGCTAAGTCAATCAGTTGTTGAGCCCAAGTCGTTACCATCAGCTGACATACACCTATAGCAGTCTAACCATAGGGGTATGCCAGCCATATGAAGTGCATCAGCATGATGCTCAATCATCAAGGAATAACAAACGGATTTTTATTCTATCCTGTAAGTTTTGGCGGCGACTCCATTGCACAAAGAAGCGTCCATAACCATCGACAAGTTCCGAACATTCAGACAGCTGGCGCCAAATTCATTCAATATTTTGCGTCCCCAGTTCAGAGCTCAACGCCCTAGACAATGCCGCAACCTGACACCTCTCTCGTGCAAGCGTATGCCTAAGTGAGGCCTTCTGGTGCATTAAGGGCCAGAGCCCTGGACTGCCTTCTTCTGTGTCGCGACAGCGGGCTTAAACTCCGACAACTGTTTTGCTCTTGCCAATACCGCCCCTGCGATAAGGTAAGTAATATGGTTCAATGATGCATTGGGGATTTGATCGATCATAAAGATCATTAACATAACCGCAAGAGCAAGAGTGTAAGGCGTGAAGTCAGCGATATTTTTGTTATTGATGGTACGTTTTAGCAATATCACAGGATAAGCAATCAATCCGATTATCCCGATATAACCCAACCAACCAAAAGTTCCTATTGTTAAAATCCAGTCTCCATCTGTAACACTCAAATCCTTGCCGGTCACCGGGTCATATATACGATTTCTTCCCCAGGTTCCCCAGCCGAACCAAGGCCTCTCGTTTGCCCTGTCCAGCAAACGATCTTCATTATCAAATCGGAATTGTAGTGACAGCGCACGCTCTGGACTCCACTCCATAAAAAACTCCGTGATATCAGACAGAGGCAAAACCCCACGAACCAGAGGAAAAAAGAGAAGAAAAAAACCAATTATCGATGCTAGTCGGAGCCGCATTTTCACCCTCAAAAGCGCCATGATTCCAAGCGAAAATATGAAGTAGATGATTGCGCTATATGTTTTACATAGAACTAAAACCATGCAGAAGTAGAGAACAATAAACAGACCCTTACCGCGCACTATCTCATGCTTACAACGCCACAGAACGAATGCTGCAATGGCTGATAAGCAAGCGTACAAAGCCACAAGCAAACCATGCCCAAGAAAAACAACTGGACGAAACCCTCCTGCACGTATCTGCTGAATCCATTCGTGGGGGAAATAGCCATATACCAATCTGTGCAACTGAGGACTCATTCGGACTTCGTACAACATAAGCAACGAATAAGCGAGCCCCAATATAAAAATCAGCTTGGTAAACTCTTCGTGTGACTTGTTTGACCCCAGCAGTGAATAGCCTATAACGAAGGGAATGTACATTTTGACAAGTAAATTCACAAAAATAGAAAGCGCTTCCGTAAACTTGAGTCCCGGTATGCTGCTTTGACCAAAAACTAAAGGGTCTGAGTTTGTTAAAACCGTCATAAATGGCGCCAAAAATAATGCAAAGCAAAAAACAACACTTATTCCATGGCGAGGCAGAAAAGTAATTTTTATCTTGTTTAAATAAAG
>CAZPSO010000387.1:0-1583 GCA_964588895.1 uncultured Tessaracoccus sp. | reverse complement strand
CCGTCTGCGCAGGTCGGAGCCCAGATCGTCGGTGCTGTCGGGTGTGCGATTCCCCCACCACAGGAGGTCCCGGCGGGACACCTGATGGGTGGAGGCACACCCATGACCGAGAAGCAGAGACGAAAGCGGACCTTCGGCGAGCTCGAGCGGCGCAAGAGCCAGCAGGCTGGCGCGGTCACCAGCTGGCGCGCCCGCTACACCGGGCCCGACCTGAAGCGCCACTCGCGCAACTTCGGTGACAAGATGGCCGCCGAGGCCTGGCTCAACGCCGAGCGGCTCCTGATCGACCGCGACCTGTGGACCCCACCGCGTGAGCGGGAGCGCCGCGCCTGGCTGGATGCCCAGCGCGGGATCACGTTCGCCGAGTGGGCGGAACGATCGATCGCCGGCAAGCAGCTGCGCCCCTCGACCCGCTATCGGTACGAGCGAACGCTGCGTAAACGTGTGCTGCCCGATCTCGGCGACATCCCGCTGCGGGACCTGTCGCGGTTGGACATCACCAACTGGTACACGAAGATGCGGGCGCAGCTCGCCGCCGAGGCCAGGGCCGCACAGCGCAAGGGCGAAGGCCGTGGCGCGGCGTTCTCCGCCTACCAGGTCCTGTCCTCGGTGCTGAACGACGCCGTGGACCACGAACTCCTCGAAACCTCGCCGGCTCGCGTCAAGGGGGCACTGCGGTACGACGCCGTCCACGAACCCGTGGTGCTGACACCAGAGCAAATGTGGAGGTTGCACGAGCTGATGCCGGACTACCTGGCAGCGCTGGTGCCGCTGGCGGCGACGACTGGGCTGCGTCACGGCGAACTCCGGGCGCTGCAGCGCCGGCACCTGCACCTGGACGACCCGGCACGCGCCATAGTTCAGGTACGGGGGACCGCGGCCAACCATAGGGCCAGTGGCAGATACAACCAGATCGGAGATCCGAAGACGAAGGCATCCAGGCGGGACGTTGCCATCCCGTCGTTCGTCGTGCCGATCCTGCAGGATCACCTCGAGAAGCACGCACAGCCCGGTGACGACGGCTTCGTCTTCGTCGGGCGAAAAGGCGCAGTGCTGCACGCGTCCGTCGTCGAGTCGAACTGGCGGTCCGTGCGCAAGCAGGTGGGGCTGGACGACCTGCACATCCACGATCTGCGGCACACGGCCCTGACGTGGGCCGCGCGCTCGGGTGCGACGCTGGCTGAGCTCATGGCGATCGCGGGCCACAAGAACCCCACCATCGCGCTGCGATATCAGCACATCGGCGACGAGGAACGTCGCCACGCCATCGCGGAGAAGGTGGGGGCCGCCTTCACCGACGAGCTCGCCCAACGGCGTGCTCGGCGTACGACCGGCGTCGAAGGGGCTGGACAGTCGGTGGACTCAGGCGGACAGGGAGGGCCCGAAAGGGGCAGGGCGCACACCTCCGATATGACGGACTGAGAGTGCCGTCGACATCACCAGGAGGCCCAGATGAGCACGAATCAGCGGGCGACCACGCGGGTGCCGAGCGGCAAGCTCGTCACACTCGCCGACGCCGCAGCAGAGTTCAGCGTCTGCACCAAGACGATCCGGCGACGCATCGCCGACGGCACCGTCACCGG
>CAZPSO010000386.1:0-1610 GCA_964588895.1 uncultured Tessaracoccus sp. | reverse complement strand
GCCAGTTCGCAGACCCGCTCGTAGGCGGTACGCCAGCCGCCGACGTGGTCCACCAGGCCGTTCTCGAGGGCCTGGGCCCCGGTCCAGACGCGACCCTTGGCCAGCGCCTCGAGTTGCTCGTAAGGCATGGAACGGTCCTCGGCGGCGAAGCGGGTGAAGTCGTCGTAGATGCGGTCCAGCATCTCGTTGAGCACGTGCCAGTCGTCCTCGGAGAATTCGGTGGCGCTGGACATGGTGCCGGCCCGTGCCCCGATCCGCACCGGCTCGCGTTTGAGGTCGAGGCGCTCGAACAGGCCCTGGGTGACCATCTTGCCTCCGAGGACGCCGATGGAACCGGTCAGTGTGGCTCGGTGGGCGACGATCTCACTGGAGCCCATGGCCACGTAGTAACCGCCGGAGGCCGCCAGTGCGCCCATCTGGGCGACGACCGGCTTGCCGGCCTCCTTCAACCTCAGCACCCCGCGCCGGATGAAGTCGGAGGCCACCGCGGATCCCCCGGGGCTGTCGATGGAGAAGACCACGCCCTTGACCTTGTCGTCACGCAGCGCCTGTCGCAGGTGCTCGTCGACGACGTCGGAACCGGCCATCTCGCCGCCGGGGCCTTGCGAGCTGCGGCCGACGACGATGCCACCCCGCAGGTCCACCACCGCCACCTTTGGCGCCTGGGGCTTGGCCAGGACCTTGGCGATGTTGGGGCGCGGGCGGTAGTGGGAGACGTAGCGCAACTCGTCGGGCTGGGCCTCCCATGCCTTCATCGCACCCTCGTAGACCTCGTCCCGGTAGCCCACGTGGTCCACCAGCCCGAAGTCCTTCGCTTGCTCAGGGGTCAGGAATCCCGTGTTGACGGCTTCCCAGACGCGCTCCACGGGCAGGTTCCGGCGCCGGGCCACCGTCTCGACGATCTGCTCCACGATGGACTGGCCCATGCTGGTGGTCATCTCACGGTTGGCTTCAGTGACCTCGTCGGCGGCGTAGGTGTCAGCGGCCGTCTTGTACTGGTGGCGCTTCCCGAACTGGGGCTCCATGTGCAGCTTGTTGAACAGCCCCTTGAGTAGCAGGACCTGCATCTCCACGCCCGGCATGTTCAAGTCGCCGGTGGGTTGCAGCCAGACCTCATCGGCGGCCGAGGCCACCAGGTAGTGGGGCAGCGCGGAGGTCATCTCCCCGAATGTCTCGGCCCATGCCACCGTGGGCTTGTGGCGGCCGAACTCCTC
The DNA here is from genome assembly GCA_964588895.1 of uncultured Tessaracoccus sp. Classification (GTDB taxonomy): domain Bacteria; phylum Actinomycetota; class Actinomycetes; order Propionibacteriales; family Propionibacteriaceae; genus Arachnia. The sequence continues at coordinate 396 of CAZPSO010000386.1, read as the reverse complement.
CACGAGGTCGGACACCTCCTCCAGCGCGGTGATCGACGGGCCGGTGCCGGTGCTGTGGACGATGAGACCACGGACATTCTTGTCCTGTGCCGCTGCATGCAGCTTCTCGCGCAACGCGGCCAGCGTGGTGGCGTTGATGAGCTGCAGCACCTGCAGGGGATTGTTGGGACGGTGTTCGACCAGGCCACGGGCCAGGTCGAGCTCGAGCACCACGGGGGCCTCGCCGGACAGCCTGCTGATGATCTGCTGGAATCGCATGCCTCCAGCGTAACCAGCGCAACAAGCACACCGTCGCGAGGGCCACCAACACGTCGGATCAGAAAGAGGCTGGACACATCTCCCACACCCCGCCCCCGGGCGCCCTTGCCCCTGACTCCCTGCCCCTGATCTCTCCAT
>CAZPSO010000385.1:0-1620 GCA_964588895.1 uncultured Tessaracoccus sp. | reverse complement strand
TCTGCGCCGACATCGACGAGATGGTCGGCGAGTTCCTGGGCCGCCGGCTGGATCACACCTGGTTTCCCTACGTGTACTTGGATGCCACCTACCTCGACGTCCGGATCCGGGGCCGGGTCGTGTCCCAGGCCGTCGTGGTCGCCACCGGCGTGTCTGCCCAGGGGCGCCGGGAACTTCTCGGCATGGCGGTCGGGGACGCGGAGACAACAGACTTCTGGACCGGGTTCCTGCGCGGCCTGCGTGAGCGTGGTCTGAAGGTCTCAACCGAGGCCGACCCGCTCGGGGTGGCGTTGGTGATCTCGGATGCCCACGCCGGGATCAAGGCCGCGACCAAGGCGATCCTGCCCGGCGCTGGCTGGCAACGCTGCCGGGTCCACTTCGCCCGCAACGTCACCCAGCATCTCGGGTCGGCGCACTCCAAGCCCGTCAACGCCTTGATCTCCACGATCTTCGCCCAAACCACCACCGAGGCTGTCACTGCTCAATACCAGAGCGTCACAGACGGCCTGCGCGCCGGGTTCCCCGAGATCGCCGCGATGCTGGAGGCCGCCGAGCCGGACCTGACCGCGTTCGCGGCCATGCCACGTGAGCACTGGCAGAAGGTGTGGTCGAACAACCCCATCGAACGCCTCAACCGTGAGATCAAACGACGAGCCGACGTCGTCCAGATCTTCCCCAACCGTGACTCCGTCACCCGACTCATCGGCGCCGTCCTCCAAGAACAACACGAGGACGGCGAACGCCGCTACCTCTCCGAAGTCTCCATGCGCAAACTCATCCACACCCTGCATAACAACACCGAGCAGCCTCACCCCGAACTGCTCTGGACCGCCTAACCAACCAACCACCACAAGGAACAACAGTTACACCACTACGCGGGACTTGACCGCTGGAATTGCCCACAGGAGATTTGCCATGGGACCGCAAGGCGTTACATTCGATCGATGTGCACCAGGTGCCCGAGCCCGCTGCAACCCACGAGCCAATCAGCGAGGCTCCACCTAAGTGAATCCTCGCCAAGGGTGCCACTTGAAAGCGACGAGCTGGCGGAACATCCGGACATGCCGCGCTGGGAGTGATTGCGGCCACTTGACTTCTGTGATTGATGCGCCACAATTGTGTGCATGAGCACCGAGCCGTTGCGTGAGGTACGCAACCACTTCAGCGAAGTGGTCGATCGCGTCGAGCACCATCATGAACGCGTCACGGTCACCCGCAACGGTCGTCCGGTTGCGGTGCTGATCAGCCCGGATGACCTGGCTGCCCTCGAGGAGACCTTGGATGTGTTGTCCGATGCCGAAGCATCGGCCGACATCCGTGAGGCAGATGCAGCCTATGCGCGAGGCGACGTCGTGCGTGGGGTTGACGCGGTCCGGAACCTTCGACGTTGAACTATGAACTCGTACTGACCCCACCCGCGATCCGGGCGATCCAGCATCAAATGCCGGAACACGCTGCCGCGGCTGTGATCGAGTTCATGACCGGCCCGCTCGTTGCCAATCCGCGCCGCGTCGGGAAAGAGCTCCGACGCGAGTTGGAGGGAGTCTGGTCTGCTCGGCGTGGCACCTACCGTGTGCTTTACCGCATCGACGACGGCACCCGCGAAGTCATTGTGGTGCG
>CAZPSO010000384.1:0-1630 GCA_964588895.1 uncultured Tessaracoccus sp. | reverse complement strand
GGCGGGGCCACGGGCATGATCGGGGACCCGGGCGGTCGCTCGGAGGAGCGGAACCTGCTCGACGAGGAGACGCTGGCGGCGAACGTGGCGAGCATCCGGGCCCAGGTCGAGCGCATCGTCGGCGAGGTCGCCGAGGTCGTCGACAACCGGGACTGGACGAGCGGGATGGGCGTGCTGGAGTTCCTGCGAGACGTGGGCAAGCACGTCACGGTGAACCAGATGCTGGCCAAGGAGTCGGTGAAGGCCCGCGTGCAGTCCGAGCACGGCATCTCCTACACCGAGTTCAGCTACATGCTCCTGCAGGCCAACGACTACTGGCACCTGCACGGGGCGCTGGGGGTCGAGCTGCAGATCGGCGGCAGCGACCAGTGGGGGAACATCGTCGCCGGCGTCGACCTCGTCCGCCGCCGCTCGCAGGCCAGCGTCCACGGGTTCACCTGGCCCCTCATGACCCGCGCCGACGGCGCCAAGTTCGGCAAGTCCGTGGGCGGCGCGATCTGGCTCGACGCCGCCCGCACGTCGCCCTACCAGCTGTTCCAGTACTGGATGAACGTCGACGACCGAGACGTCGAGCGCTTCCTGCTCCAGCTCACCCTCCTCCCGGTGGAGGAGGTCCGCTCGGTGGCTGCGACCCACGCCGAGGCGCCCCAGCGCCGGGTCGCCCAGCGCCGCCTCGCCGAGGAGGTGACGAGCCTGGTGCACGGCCCGGGGGCGACGGCCGCGGCCGCGGAGGCCTCCGGCGTGCTCTTCGGCGGCGACCCCACCGGCGCGTCCGCCGAGGCGTGGCGGGTGGTCGCCGACGAGGTGGTGGCCGTGGGGCCGCCCGACGGGACGACGGCGGCGGCGGCGGGGATCGACCCGGTGCCGGCGCTCGTCGCCGCCGGCCTCGCCGCATCGAACTCCGAGGCCCGCCGCCTGATCCGCGACGGTGGCGTCAAGGCCACCGGACGCAAGCTCGCCGAAGGCGATGCCATCGGCCCCGACGACGTCCGCCACGGCCGCTACGTGCTGCTCGCGCGGGGCCGGAAGGCCTTCGCCGTGCTCGATCTGAAAAAAGATCCGTCCTGAAGTTGACGCCGGTGCGCGTCCCCGGTACGTTGTTCATTCGCCCCGCACGGCCGACACGGCCGGAACGGGGCAACGGCCAAGCCGGCGAATTGGTTCCGATCAGGAGCCTCGCTAGCATGCCACTCTCGGCAACACCGGCAGGACCACGGTCCATCCGGCTGCCTACGAGCTCCTTGACAACAGAAGAGAGGAATGACGTGCGAGTGCGGGCGATCGCCTCCGCCACCAAGCGGATGTGGTCGCACGGAAGTATTTGCACCTGTCATCTTTGAGTCATCCCAATCACTGGCCCTACCCAAGGGCCAGGGACGATGAAATGAACAAGTGCCAGCAGGCGCCGGTCAGTCAGGCCGGTGCCTACTCACCAAGTGATCGAGTCCACGGCCGGAGGCCGCAAGGCTGACGATCGTGGCGAGATCTTGACGGAGAGTTTGATCCTGGCTCAGGACGAACGCTGGCGGCGTGCTTAACACATGCAAGTCGAACGAGGTCCATCCACCCGCAAGGGTGGTGAAGACCTAGTGGCGAACGGGTGAGTAACACGTGAGAAACCTGCCCCGAA
>CAZPSO010000383.1:0-1638 GCA_964588895.1 uncultured Tessaracoccus sp. | reverse complement strand
GGGTCATCCGGGCCAGGTCGGAGACGCCCTTGCGCGGGTAGAGGACGGTGACGTTGTCGCTGACCAGTTGCATGGCGTCCCGGTCGCCGGAGCAGATGAAGGTCTTGACGCCGTCACGGTCAGCGCGCGTCGCGATGGTGGCGATGACGTCGTCGGCCTCGTAGCCCGGCTTCTCGATCCAGGCGATGTTGAGGGCGTCGAGGACATCCTTGATCAACGTCACCTGCCCCTTGAACTCCGCAGGTGACGCCGAGCGATTGGCCTTGTACTGCGGGTAGGCCTCTGTGCGGAACGACTCCCGCGAGACGTCGAACGCCACCGCCACGTGTGTGGGAGCCTCGTCGCGCAGCACGTTGATCAGCATGGAGGTGAACCCGAAGACCGCGTTGGTGTGCTGCCCGGTGGTGGTGGCGAAGTTCTCCACCGGGAGGGCATAGAAGGCGCGGTAGGCAACGGAGTGTCCGTCGATCAGCAGCAAGGAAGTCACGACAAAGACAATAGCCCGCTATGGCACAGTGGACGCCATGAGTGATGACGTGCTGCCGCAGTGGCTGGCCAATCTGGACTTCCCCCTGGACGAGAAGATGGGCGTCGAACTGCATGAGCTCACACCCGAGCGGGTGGTGGGCAGCATCCCCGTTCAGGGCAACACCCAGCCGTTTGGACTGCTCCACGGCGGGGCGTCTGCCGTCTTGCTGGAATCCCTGGCGTCGATGGGCGCCGTGGCGCACGGCTACCCGGACCGGATCGCCGTCGGTGTCGACCTCAACATCACGCACATCCGCTCGGTCCGCACCGGTCGGGTCACCGGCATCGCCACGGCCCTCCACCTGGGCACGAAGATGGCGAGCTACCGGGTGGACCTCCACGACGACGAGGGCCGCCTGGTCTCCACCGGCCGGCTGACCTGCCACCTGCTGCCCGCGAAGAACGCCGGCTGACGGGTCTCAGCGCCCCAGCCCCAGCCTGGGGGCCTCGATGGCGGGGCAAGTGTCCATCACGACGTCCAGACCGGCTTGACTGGCCCGGGCTGCGGCGTCCTGATCGATGACGCCCAGTTGCAACCACACCGCCTTGGCCCCCACTTCGATGGCCTCGTCCACCACGGCACCGGCCAGGTCCGAGCGCACGAACACGTCCACCACGTCGATGGGCCCCGGGACTTCACCCAGCGAGGCGTAGCCGCGGGCGCCGTGGACCTCCTGGGCCTTGGGGTGCACGGGCACGATCTCCATGCCGAGGTCCATCACATAGCGGGCGATCCCGTGGGCAACCCGTTGCCGGTTCTGTGAGAGCCCCACCACGGCCCACCGGCCGGGAGTGGAGAGCAGGCGGCGGAGGACTTCCGGGTCATTGCGATGTGTCATGGAACCACGCAACCATACCGGGAGCTCCGCCGCACTGATGCCGGCGGTTTCTCAGGCCGGCTTCTTCTTGTGGCTGATGACGCCTTCGGCCACCTCGCGCATCGACTTGCGCAGGTCCATGGCGGTCTTCTGGATCCAGCGGAACGCCTCCGGCTCGGTCAGGCCGAGGTTCTCCTGGAGGATGCCCTTGGCCTGGTCGATGATCTTGCGCGACTCGAAGCGGTCCTCCAGTGAGGCGAGCTCGTCCTCGATGGCCTTGATCTCGGCGAAG
>CAZPSO010000382.1:0-1645 GCA_964588895.1 uncultured Tessaracoccus sp. | reverse complement strand
ACGACGTCAAGTCATCATGGCCCTTACGAGTAGGGCTACACACGTGCTACAATGGGGAGTACAGAGGGAAGCGAATCCGCGAGGTGGAGCAAATCCCGAAAAACTCTTCGTAGTCCGGATTGGAGTCTGCAACTCGACTCCATGAAGTCGGAATCGCTAGTAATCGCAAATCAGAATGTTGCGGTGAATACGTTCCCGGGCCTTGTACACACCGCCCGTCACACCATGGGAGTGGGTTGCACCAGAAGTAGCTAGTCTAACCGCAGGGGGGACGGTTACCACGGTGTGATTCATGACTGGGGTGAAGTCGTAACAAGGTAGCCCTAGGGGAACCTGGGGCTGGATCACCTCCTTAAACGAAGACACCTGCCTTAAGCGCTCACACGCATTGCTTGACTAATTGTTAATCCTGTCCAAAAATCACTCTTCTATTTTCTCCTCCTTGATCTCCAAGTAGATTTCCTATGTCGGTTTACACTCCGCCTGCTGGACTTATTGCGTTTGGCGTATTTGTTTTGAGTGGGCTCTATGTGCATTTTCGCGGGAAGGTTCGCCATAAGCCGCTGCGCCAACTGTCAGACCACTCGAGTTTTATGGCTCCGGTGAACTGCTTTATTTATTTGTTTTCGAAGCTGCCGTCTCGACCCTACCACTCTGTAGATGTTTTCCCTGAGTTGAAGCTTCTGTCGAATAACTGGGAGGAAATTCGGGGTGAGGCGTTGGCCCTGGATGAGCGGCAGCAGATAGTGGCGACTGAAGGGCATGAGGATGCGGGGTTCAACTCCTTTTTTAGAACAGGTTGGCGGCGCTTTCATTTGAAGTGGTACGGGAACGATCTCGTATCTGCTCAGCAGCTCTGCCCTTACACGGTAGGGCTGCTGAAACAGATCCCTTCAGTAAAAGCGGCTATGTTCGCTTCGCTGCCTCCTGGCGCTAAACTTGTCGCTCATCGCGACCCCTACGCGGGCTCAATGCGTTACCACTTGGGTTTGGATGTGCCTGAAGACCCTCGCTGTGCAATTTACGTGGATGGCGAGCCCTATGTCTGGCGAAACGGAGAGGGTGTCATTTTTGACGAGACGTTTATACACCATGCAGAAAATGCGACTGATCAGCGCCGTATAGTGCTTTTCTGTGATGTGAGGAGGCCTTTGATGTTTGCTCCTGTGCGCTGGGTTGAGGCCATCTTTGCGCGCGTGGTTATGGGGGCGGCAGTCTCCAAGAATACAGACGATGACCGCATAGGCTTTATCAATAAATTGTTCTCAAGGTTGTACAAGGTCCGGGAAGTCGGCAAGGGGATTAAGCGTCGAAGCCGTCCCGTCTATTACGCGCTTAAGTATTTGATTCTGGGGGCGTTGATTTATTGGATTTTTTTCTGAGCGGATTTGTTAAGGGGGGGTGTGCTGTGCCGCTGAGGCAGGTGCGATAACAAGAAGGGAGGGTGTGATTGAGCGGCCTGTTTGGCGGCACCCGAAAAATATTTTGCGGCGGCCATTGACTCGGCGTTTTTAATCGGTATTATACGCCACCTCAGCCGCATATGTAGGCGCGACCAGAAAGACAACTCTCTGATTTTAAAAGGGTTGTTGATGAGAAATCAGAAATCTAAATCTTTGTTTTTGTTGAAGGGTTTAGTTTTCTG
>CAZPSO010000381.1:0-1651 GCA_964588895.1 uncultured Tessaracoccus sp. | reverse complement strand
CGGCGAACTGGGTGGGGAGGCGCTCGAAGTAGGAGCTGAAGTCGGCGAACTCGCGCTCGATGCTCACTCCCTCGTTGGCGGCCTCATAGAGGTCGTAGATGTCGTTGTACTTGGCGTGGCGCACGTCGCCGCCCCACCAGGCAGCTCGAACGCGACTGGCCTGGGCGGCCGGCGACGTAGCCCCGCCTGTGGCCGTGGCCCCTCCGGGTGTTGGCGTTCCGGTGCCGCTCGTCGATGAACAGCCTGACAGTGCGAGGAGCGCGCCGAGGCTACCTGCCCCGGACGCGTACAGGAACCTCCGTCGGTTCATTGCGTGGGTCATCATTGAGCTCCTTCTTGAGGGATCGTCCTCGATTCCGATCGGATCGTATTGAGAGTATGTCGCGCGCCAACTGCTAAGTCAACCCCATTTTGCGCGGTGTCTCGCGTGGCTGACTTTGTCGCCGACCGCCCCGGAACCTGCCCAAACCCGGTCTATCCGATACGATTGTGGGGACATTGTCCCGATCCCGCCGAGGGTTTCGTCCCCCGGAGACAGGGTGCCCACCCCACAAGTGCCTCGGTCCGTGGATGGCCCGCTAGGTGGCACCGGCCCCCTGGGCGATCCCTGTCCTGACCGGGGATAGGCCCGAGCAGAGATTACCGGGATGGGGTTTGGGGTCTGACCGTGTCTCGCCGGTGGGCTCGCACTTTGCGCCCCACCAAGGCACGAATCAGGCGCTGCGCGGCCTCGGTGCCGCCCTGGCCGCACCGAGCCCCTGGAGCGCCAGGCCGCACAGCAGGAGCCCGACCCCCAGAGCACCCAACAGGGACAGCCGCTCGTGCAGCACCAGGACGCCGAGTGTGGTGGCCACCACCGGCTCGGCGAGCATCAGGGTGGTGACCGGCCCGGCAGGGAGGATCGCGAGTCCCCGGACGAAGAGGAGATATCCCAGCGTGATGGTGACCAGCCCCAGGTGCAGGGCCATTACGATGCCCCGCGGCTCCGCCAGCCAGCCCGTCGGCTGGAACACCAGCAGCGGCGCCAGCAGGAGGCCACCCAGCCCGAAGGCGGCGGCCATGACGGTGGAGGGTTCGCCCCCCTGCTGCAGGAGTCGCTTGGACAGCACGGTGTAACCGGCATAGGAAAGGCCGGCCAGCAACGCCAGAGCCACTCCCAGCGGGTCGGCCTCCTGCACGTCGCCCCCACCACCCACGAGCAAGCCCAGCCCCACGAGGCACAGGCCGGTGGCAATGATCCAGGGCCGGCCGGGCTTCTCGCCCACCAAGAAGGCGGCCAGAATCCCTGCCAGGACCGGCCCGCTGCCCAAGGCCACCAGCGTGCCGACGGCCACCCCCGTCTGGCTCACCGCCGCGAAGAACGACACCTGGTACAGCGCGGTGCAAACCCCAGCCGCCATCCCCGTCGGCGTCTTCCACATCCTCACGGCGTTGGTGGCGCGCCCTCCCACCAGCGGCAGGATGGCTAGCAGGCCTATCCCGCCGACAAGGAGCCGGATGGCGCCCACCCCCAAGGGTGTGCTGCCGTCGGGACCCAGGGCCTGGGAGGTTCCGGTGGTTCCAAACAGGGCAGCTGCCAGCAGGACCGCCAGGACAGCCCACCGCGTGTTCACAGCCGTACCGCCCCTTCCACCTCCGACGTCCCGCCTGC
>CAZPSO010000380.1:0-1652 GCA_964588895.1 uncultured Tessaracoccus sp. | reverse complement strand
CCGATCGGTCCCGGGTTCACCGCGATCTCCCAGCGGTACCCGTCGGGATCGGCGAAGTACCCGGAGTAACCACCCCACTCGCGGGTCCGTGCTGGTTCGACCGGATCGGCGCCTAGGCGCTGCGCCAGCCCAAGGATCGCGTCCACCTGATCGGGTTCCGCGACGTTGTGGGCCAGCGTGATCGGCGGTACCCCGTCACCGCGGATGATCGGGCCCACCTCCGCCTCGAACGCGGCGGCATCCCAGAGGCTGAGCATCACGTGCGGTCCCACCCGGATCATGAGTACCTCGTCGGGGACGAACAACTCGGCCCCCCACCCCAACCCGTCGATGTAGAAAGCGTGTGAGCGGGCAAGGTCGTCCACCGCCAGGGTGATGAAACTGATGCGTTGTTCCACATCGTCATCTTGTCACGCCGCAACCAACTACGAGGTCACCACCTAGGCTGTCGGATGTGGAAGACGCGGAGTTCGAGCACCGGTTGGCGCGGCTGATGGATCATCTGGGGCAGACAGCTCGATTGCTGAACGGCCTCGGCGATGACCAGTGGTGTTTATGGGCGGAAAGGTGTCGGCGGAAGCTGGAGGTGCACGACGCCGCCGCGTTCGACGACATTCTTGGCGTGTTCGCCGGCATGGGAAGTTTCAATGATCTTGTCATCATGGCCAGGAACGGCCACATCGTTGAACCGGAAGAAGAGCCGGCAGTCAATGAGCAACTCGGAAAGCTGCGCACGCGAATTTGGGAGGACGCGAACTTCCTCGCACGTGAACTTCGACCATCGGCCTAGCCGGCTTTGACGCTGCTCAAACGTGTCGCGTCCAAGGCTCGAATAGAATTTCCTCATGACGGAGGCCGGCCGCTCGCGCATCAGGGTCAAGGCTATGCTGATCGCCCCCAACGATGACCTCACGGCCCACGCAGTCAGCCTCCTGCCGCCGACGAAGGAGAACCCGCATGGGTACCACCGACTGGTCGGTGGCAGCGTCGAACTGGGGGAGTCTCATCGTGACGCCATCGTGCGCGAGATACAGGAGGAACTCGGTGCGAGCATCGGCAACCTCAGGTTCCTCGCCACCGTGGAGGACATCTTCCGCTACGACGGGACGCTCTGTCACCACATCGTGTTTCTGTACACCGGTCGGCTCCACCCGTCGCCGCCGCTGAGCGACGGGTTCCTCACGGAAGCCGATGGCAGCGTAGTGCCGGTGGTGTGGCGTCCCATCAGCGACGAACTGGAGTCGATTCCCCTGTATCCCCGCACGAGCGCCGGGTGGGCGCGCAGCATTGTGGACCGTCTGCCCTCGGGATAGAACGCGGGCGGTCCCGCAGGTGAGCACGCCGTGCTCCAGACCCAGGTGTTCAGGGGTGACGGAGGTCGAATTTCGACAGCGGCTCGGGCCCCGCAATCACCCGGCGGGTGACCTGCAGGATCGCGTCCTCGTTGGGGTCGACGCGCCACCGAACGAGCGCGATGGTGCCGTCCGCGATCTCCAGACCGGTGATGTGTGACGGGTAGACGCAGCTGCCCGAGTTGAAGTAGGGCATATCGCTCTGGCGCGGGAACCTCTCGCGGTGGGTGTGCCCGCAGATCAGTGCGATCCGGTTCTGGCGGATCCACTTCACGTAGTTGCGCTCCACCTTGTGCCGCT
>CAZPSO010000379.1:0-1670 GCA_964588895.1 uncultured Tessaracoccus sp. | reverse complement strand
ACAACCCCGAGGGCGTGCTCTACGGACGGTTGGACGGTTTCGGCCTGTCCGACCTCGGTCGCCGGATGGCCACCGAGATGGCCGGGTTCTGGCAGAAGGTGCCCCTGACCCACCTGCGCTGTTCGCCCTTGCAGCGCGCCCAGGAGACCCTGGCTCCCACCGCCGAGCTGTTCCCCGATCTGGAGATCTCAACGGATGAGCGCGTCATCGAGGCCGAGAACCAGTTTGAGGGCATGATCTTCGGCAAGGACAACCGTGCCTTGCGCAACCCCCGCATGCTGCGCCATGTCCTCAACCCCCTCAAGCCCAGCTGGGGCGAACCCTACGCCCGGATCGCCGCCCGGATGCACGAGGCCATCGCCGATGCCGCCGAGGCCGCCGGCGACGGGGGGCAGGCGCTGGTGGTCTCCCACCAGCTGCCCATCGAGATCGCTCGCCGCTTCGCCCAGGGCAAACGGCTGGCCCACGATCCCCGCGCCCGCCGTTGCACGCTGGCGTCGGTGACTTCCTTCACCCTCCGCGCCGGGCACGTCACCGGTGTGGCCTACCAGGAGCCCGTTGCCCACCTCCTTCCAGCCAAGAAGGGCAAGCGCTTCGTGGTGGGTACATGAGGGTTGTCGTCCTGGCCCTGCTGGCGTTCCTGCTGGTGGGATGCTCCAGCGCTGAAGGCAATAGCACCGATGAAGGGTCCATCGGTTTCCAGCTTGGCGACGGATCCGTCACCATCATTGAGCCCGACGACCGTGAGCCCGCGCCGCGCCTCACCGGTCCTGCCCTGGGTGGCGGCGAGGTTGACACGGACGACTACGCCGGTGTGCCCCTGATCATCAACGTGTGGGGTTCCTGGTGCGCACCGTGTCGTGCGGAGGCACCCGCCCTGGTGGAGGCCGACGCGCAACTGGCGGACGCGCAGTTGCTGGGAATCAACACCCGCGACCTGAACCCCGCGCCGGCCGAGGCGTTCGTGCGCGCCTTCGGCATCGAGTTCCCCAGCATCTACGACCCTGACGGTGCGCTGCTGCTCGACTTCGGGCAGCTGCCTCCGGCGGCGATTCCGAGCACGCTTATCATTGATGAACAAGGCAGGGTGGCCGCCCGGATTCTGGGGGAAACCAGCGCGCGCACACTCATTCAGATCGTGGAGGAGCTGGGGGCCGAGGCATGATCCTTCTGGAGTCGTGGATCAATGACGCGATGTCCACGTCGCTGCTGCTGGCCATTCCGCTCTCCTTCCTGGCCGGGGTGGTCTCCTTCGCGTCCCCCTGCATCCTGCCGTTGCTGCCCGGCTATCTCTCGTACGCCTCCGGTTTGGGCGCCACCCAGATCATGAGCGGCACCGGCAGACGCAGTTCGCTGGTGCTCGGCACCGCCGGTTTCGTCTTCGGGTTCGGGTTGGTGTTTGTGCTCACCGGGGCGTTGTTCGGCTCCCTGGGGTCATTCATGCTCGAACACGTGCGCATCATCACCGTCATATCCGGCGTGTTGATCCTGGTGCTGGCCGCGGCCTTCATGGGGTGGCTGCCCATGCCCAGCACCTGGCAGCCCAAGTTCTCCTCCCGATTCGGCGTGGCCGCATCGCCGCTGCTCGGACTGGCATTCGGACTCGGCTGGACCCCCTGCATCGGCCCCACGTTGTCGATCGTGCTGACCATGGCCCTCAACGAGGGCTC
>CAZPSO010000378.1:0-1675 GCA_964588895.1 uncultured Tessaracoccus sp. | reverse complement strand
CATCGAGCCTTGAGGTGGCCGGCCAGCCAGGTGATGCCCTCCACGTCCAGGTGGTTGGTGGGTTCGTCCAGGGCGATCAGGTCCCATTCCTCCACGAGCAGCGCGGCCAGGTCGACGCGTCGCCGCTGGCCACCGCTGAGCTCGCCGACGCGTGCCTGCCAACCGATGTCGGCTGCCAGACCGTGGATGACGTCACGGATGGCGGGGTCCCGGGCCCATTCGTGCTCGAGCCTCTCGCCGACGATGGTGCGTTCCACGGTGAGCTCGGGATCGAGTTCGTCGGCCTGGGCGAGCACGCCGAAGCGCAGTCCGCCGCGGCGCATCACCTTGCCGTCGGAGGGTTCGATGGAGCCGGCCAGCATGCCGAGCAGGCTGGACTTGCCGTCGCCGTTTCGACCGACGATGCCGATGCGGTCGCCCTCGGCGATGCCGAGCGTGACGGAGTCGAAGACCTGTTTCGTGGGGTATTCGAGGTGGAGCTCTTCAGCTCCCAGGAGGTGGACCGCCATCGGGTCAGCGGCCGCGCATGGCCTGGCGTGCGCCCTTCATGGAAATGTGGCCCTTGGGGATGGGCATCTTGGGGCGCATCGCGTCGAGTGCCCGCAGGCGCGACTGCACTTCCACGATCTTGGCAGGCGTCAGCTTCTTGGGGCTCTTCTTGATGTGCTTCTCCAGCTTGGGCAGCGGCACCTGGCCGGCGGCCTCGTCGTTGCCCATCAGGATGATGTCGACGGTGACGCCATAGGCCACCTGTTCGTGCTTGCGCTTCTCGCTGTTCAGCATCTTCTCGAGTGCCTTGGGCTCGCCCTCGCCGATCAGGAACAAGCCGCCGGGGCCCACCACTCGGTGGATCACGTCGACGGAGTTGCCCCTGCGGGCGGCAGTGATGACCGGTTCGTAGTTCCACTTCTTGCCCAGCATCTGCATGGCCACCTCGGCGGAGCCGGCCTGGCCCTCGTAGCGCCGGAATGCGGCCTTGCGGGCGCGTCGCACGAACACGAACATGGCGGCCAGCAGGCCTGCGCTGATGCCCACCAGGCCCCATAGCAGGGGCGAGTTGAGCAGGAAGCCGACGACGATGAACACGGCGAGGGCGCCGAGCCCGGAGGCCAGCAGCAGCCACGGCAACTTCGGGTCCTGCTGTGCGGTCAGCTTGTAGGTCTCGCGCAGCTGGCGCATCCGCCCCCAATCGTCGGGGTTGGTGGAATTCTTGCGCCGCAGCTTCTCGGCCCTGGCCTCGGCCTTCTGCTTGGCCGCTAGTGCCTTGGCCCTCTCCCCAGCCATCATCATGATGCTCGCGCTTCCCTCTTCCGTGCTTCCATGGCGGTGCGGTACAGGCGACCTGCGCGGTAGGAGGACCGCACCAGCGGACCGGACAACACACCAGAATATCCGATCTCTTTCGCCTCCTCCTCGAGTTCTTCGAACTCCTGGGGCTCCACCCAGCGCTCGATGGGATGCAGGGTGGCGTTGGGCCGCAGGTACTGCGTGATGGTGATCAGTTCAGCGCCGGCGTCGTAGAGGTCCTGGAGGGCCTCCGAGATCTCCTCGCGAGTCTCGCCCATGCCCAGGATGAGGTTCGACTTGGTCACCAGGTTCTCCTCCCGGCTCCAGCGCAGCACCTCCAGCGACCGGTCGGAGCGGAAGCCCGGGCGGATGCGCTTGAAGATGCGCG
>CAZPSO010000377.1:0-1683 GCA_964588895.1 uncultured Tessaracoccus sp. | reverse complement strand
GGCTGCCCGTCGCTGCCGGTGCCGTTGATGTTGTCGCCGTAGCCGACGTGCAGGATCTGGCGGGAGTCGAACGAATCCACCAGGCCCACGAGGTTGATGCCGTCGAGGTCGACCGGCGTCTTGTCCGGGTTGGCAGAGACCTGGTACGAGGCCCGGGCCTTGACATAGGCCTCGCGCGAGATGCGCCAGAACTCGCCCAGCAGGTCGGGGTCGCGGCGCGCCACCACATCCAGTGCGCACAGGTAGCTGGTGCCGGAGGTCTTGAGGTGGATCTCGCCCTCGGTGGCCTCCACGGCCAGCGGGTAGATGCTGAACTTGTCGGAGCCGGAGTGGAGCGAGATCTTGTAGCCGCCCAGCATCTGGGCGACGGCGCGGTGTCCGATCAGGTTGGAGCGCAACGCCTCCGGGTCTCCGATGTATTCCACGCCCTTCTCGAAGCCGTCGGCGTAGCGGGGGGCGAAGCTGACCCAGTCCATGCCCAGGCGGCGCAACTCGGTGGCCAGGTAGAAGTGCTCGACGAAGCTGGTGACGTAGTCGGTCTCGTCGACGGCGAACTCCACCTCCACCTCGTGCCGGGCACCCTCCATCAGGTGGGTGTACAGCCGGTGCGAATCCACCACGGCGCCGCCGTACTTGACGGCCGCGCCCAGGATGTCCTCCTCGGTGATGGTGACCTGCTCGGTCACCAGGTCCAGGGTCTTGCCGACGTAGCGCTGTTTCAGGGCCTCGACGTCGTCATCCAGCTTGTCCCAGGGCAGTGCCGAGACCTGTTCGGGGGTGAAGCCGCCGCGGATGTCGACGACGTGGTCGCCCGGGTCCAGGGTGAACATGGTGAAGCCGGCGGCCAGACCGCGGTCGATGCCCTCGGTGGTCTTGATGTGGTCGCAGTCGGAGCCGACGGCGCCTTCCCATCCCCCGGCCACGCAGCCGAAGGTGGCCTGGTCGAAGACCGACTGCGCGTCGCGGCCCAGACGGTCCATCTCGCGGATGGACTGCTGCGCGAAGAACGGCACCACGCCGGCGCCATGGCGCTGGAATGCGGCCACCTGCCCGGGAGTGGCGAGGCCGAGCCGGTCACCGGTTCCGACGGAGACCTGCGAGCGTCCCACCAGGACGGGCCGCAGGTGCGGGAAGGCTTCGCGCAGGGCCGCGGCGTTCGCCGTCGACAGCGGACCCTCGAGGACCTGCCTGCCACCGCCTTCTGCCGCGGTGCCCTCGAACGGGGTCAGTGCGGCGGCTTCGGCGGCGCTCACGCGCAGCACCTGCTCCGCGTAGTTGACGTCGGCCTCGATCGTGTCGTTGCGCAGTGTCACTTGTCGTCTCCTGTCAGGTTGAAGGCCGTGCGGGGCTGGCGCACCACCAGGTCATGGGCCGTGTCGTGGGCCTCATCAATGGTGAGGCGGTGTTCGGCCACCAGGCGGGCCAGGTAGCCGGAGTCGAGCCGGCGGGCCATGTCGTGGCGGGCGGGGATGGACAGCAGCGCGCGGGTGTCGTCGATCATCCCGGAGGTCTTGCCGAAGCCGCAGGACTCGGTGACGGCCTCCCGGTAGCGCAGGACGCCGTCGGGGGTGTCCAGGAACCACCAGGGGGCGCCGGCGAACACGCTCGGGTAGAAGCTGGCCATGGGCCCGATCTCGCGGGAGAAGGTGGTCTCGTCCATGGTGAACAGCACCACCTTGAAGT
>CAZPSO010000376.1:0-1704 GCA_964588895.1 uncultured Tessaracoccus sp. | reverse complement strand
GGCGGGGCAGAACTGGCCGACATTGACCTGGACGAATCCCTGGACAGGTCGGTCACCGTCATCGAATGGGGCGCAGGTCTGGCCGAATGGCTGGCCGCGGACCGTCTGGAGATCCGCATCGACCGGGAGTCCGACACCGACTCCCGCATGGTCGTCCTCGACGGCGTCGGGCCGCGCTGGCAGGGTGTGCTGCAAGCCCTGGAGGTCTCGCCATGAACTGGGTCTTGGGAATCGACACGTCACACCACGTTGCCGTCGGCCTCGCCTGCGATGGTGAGCCGGTGGACCGGCTGGTGGTCACCGACACCCGCGCCCACGTCGAAGCACTGATGCCCACGGTGGAGCAGCTTCTGGCGCATCACGGGATCGGCCTGCCCGACCTGACGGCCATCGCGGTCGGCATGGGACCCGGCCCCTTCACCGGCTTGCGCGTGGGCGTGGCCACGGCGCACACCCTGGCTGCCATCGGCGGGATTCCGCTGCGCCGCGTCTGCTCGCTGGACGTGCTCGCGCGCCAGTGGGATGACGCCCCGGCCGAGTTCGTGGTGGCCCTGGACGCCCGTCGCAAGGAGCTGTACTGGGCCCGCTATGCGGCCGGACGCAGGCACGACGAACCCCAGGTGGGTCCCCCCGCTTCGCTCCCACACCTGCCCGTGACCGGCCCGGTGCCCGAAGTGCACCGCGCGGCCCTGGACTGGGTGGCCGACGGACCCCGGGACCTGGATCCCGCGCGGCTGGCATCCGCCTGGCCGGACCTGCCTGAGGCCCCGGAGGAGCCGTATTACCTGAGAGCAGCCGACGCCACGGTGGGCGGGCCGCCCAAGTCCGCCCTGCCCCGGCTGAAGGCGCGCCGATGATCGTCACCACGGCCACCCCGGACCACTTGGACGGCCTGCTGCGGTTGGAGGACCTGTTCGAGTCCGGTCCGCGCTGGAGCGAGGCCACGTGGCTGGGCGAGTTCGGCCACAACGACCGCCACCTGCTGGTCGCCCTGCACGAGGCGAGCGTCGTCGGGGCCGCGGTCTTCCGCCAGGCCGGCGAGGTGGTGGACCTGGACCGAATCGCGGTGGCACCCGCATGGCGCAGGCGTGGCCTGGCCCGCGCGCTGGTGCTGGGCGGCGTTGACTGGGCCCGCCGTCGTGGCACCACGCGGCTGCTGCTGGAGGTGCACCACGGAAACGCGCCGGCCATCGCCCTGTACCGAAGCCACGGGTTTCAGCCCGTGGCTCGACGCGACAACTACTACGGGGCCGGTGAGCATGCCGACGTCATGCAACTCGCGCTAGACAGTGACGATCATCTCGTTGGAGAAGAAGGTGAGCAGCGGTGAGTGGACCCCTGGTGCTGGGTATCGAGACGTCCTGCGACGAGACCGGCGTGGGCATCGTACGCGGGCACCAACTGCTGGCCAACGAGGTGGCCAGTTCGGTGGAGCTCCACGTCCGGTTCGGCGGTGTGGTGCCGGAGATCGCCAGCCGCGCCCACCTCTCGGCCATGGTGCCCACCCTGGAGCGAGCCCTGGACACCGCCGACGTGGACCTCTCCGAGATCGACGCCGTGGCAGTCACGGCCGGTCCCGGGCTGATGGGAGCCCTGGTGGTGGGTGTGGCCGCCGCGAAGGCGCTGGCCGCGCGCATCGGCGCCCCGCTCTACGGCGTCAACCACCTGGTGGGACACGTGGCCGTCGACGTGCTGGACCACGGG
>CAZPSO010000375.1:0-1709 GCA_964588895.1 uncultured Tessaracoccus sp. | reverse complement strand
CCTTCAGCTGCGGCACCGAGGCGGAGATGTTGGGCAGCTTGATGATGTTGGCTTCAGGGGTCTTGGCCAGCTCGCCGAGTTCCCCGAGCGCGTCCTCGACGCGCTGTTCGGGGTCAAGCACGTCGGGGAACTGAGACAGGATGCGGCCCGCGAGCGAGATGTCACGGGTGGTGACCTCGACACCGGCCTGCTTCGCGAAGGACGACAGGATGGGAAGGTAGGAGTAGGTCGCCAGTAGGGGCGCCTCGTCCGTGAGGGTGTAGATGATGGTTCCCATTGATCAACTCTCCTGAACAGGTACGAAGATGGTGCAGTACTCGCGGCCCAGCCTATCGAAGGCGACACCCCACCGCTTCCGGGGCTCTTTGGGTAATCGCCCGACCTCCGGTACCCTAGCCCCACGAGTAGTTGAAGATTTCCGCGGCAAAGACCGCGATGACACAGCAAGGGGGTCGACCCATATGGGGCGCGGCCGTGCAAAGGCTAAGCAGACAAAAGTGGCCCGGGATCTGAAGTATCGCCCGGTGGAGACCGATTTCGAGTCTCTGGAGCGAGAACTTCGCGGCCACGACTACAACCACGACTCCGAACCTCCTGGTGTTCCGGACGCCTACGCTGATCTGGCTGAGCAGTACAACGAGGACGATGACGACGGGCACCTCGCCCGCTGATACCCTCCTCGCGTGAGTCCGACATGGATTCGAGACAGCCAACTCGAAGGATACGAGCAGCGCACCATCGCACTGCCTGACGCCGCCACCTACCCGGGGGAACCCGAGGAGGTGGCGGCCACGCTCGTGCGGCGCGGGAAGCCGGAACAGGGCAGCGCGATCCTCTACCTGCACGGGTGGAGCGACTACTTCTTCCAGAGCCATCTTGCGGAGCACGTCGCCTCGCTCGGATACGACTTCTACGCCCTGGATCTTCGGCGCTATGGGCGTTCGCTTCGGCATGGGCAGCTGGCGGGCTTCGTCACCGATCTGGCCGAGTACTACCAGGAACTGGACGAGGCTGCCCGGATTGTTGCCGAGGAGGGTCACGACGAACTGGTCCTCATGGGGCACTCGACGGGTGGCCTCGTGGCGACGTTGTGGGCCCACGACCACCCGGGGCGGGCCTCCGCCCTGATCCTGAACGCGCCGTGGCTGGACCTGCAACAGGCACCCATGCTGCGCTCACCCCTGGGGCTGCTGATGTCGGCCGTCAGCACCCTCTCACCCACCACGGTGCTGCCCAGGGCGCAGACGGGCTTCTACCGACGCAGCATGCACACCTCCACCGGCGGCGCGTGGGACTACAACCTCGACCTGAAGAGCCATCCGGCCTTCGCCGTGCGGGTGGGATGGCTGGGCGCCATCCTGGAAGGACAGGCTCGCGTGGCCACCGGACTTGCTGTGCAGGCACCGGTCCTCGTGGCTCTCAGCAGCCACAGCGACTTCCGGAAGCAATGGAGCGATGACTTGCTCAGGGCCGACATCGTCCTGGATGTCGAGAAACTCGCCGAGCGGGCCGTCGGACTGGGCCGCCATGTCACCATCGTGCGGATACCTGACGGAGTGCACGATTTGGCGCTGTCCGGGCAACCCGCCCGCGACCACTACTTCGACGAAGTGGCTCGCTGGCTTGGCGCATACGGCCCGTAACGAATGAACCCCGCCACCGGGGCGGGGTTGATGTGGTGGCCAGGGCCGGGATCGAACCGGCGACCT
>CAZPSO010000374.1:0-1712 GCA_964588895.1 uncultured Tessaracoccus sp. | reverse complement strand
TCCTCGTCCCTGAGGTCGAACGGCTCAGCGTCCTCGTCGAATACGCCCATGACGCACCCCTTTCCTTCGGCAGCCCGCCCTAATCATGGCACGCCCCGCTGCCCAATTCATCCGGGCCCATGCAACCGATCGGTAACGATGTGACAAGGTATCCATGTGGAACTCCTCGTCATCAAACACCCCCTCGTCGACCACAAGCTCACCCTGCTGCGCGACCGTCACACCGAGCAGCCCGTCTTCCGTCGGTTGGTCGAAGAGTTGGTCACACTCCTGGCCTACGAGGCCACTCGCGGCGTGCGCGTGGAAGACGTTGCCATCGAGACTCCTGTGGCGGCGACGTCGGGAACCAAGCTCGCCGTCCCCGCCCCCCTGGTGGTGCCCATCCTCCGGGCTGGGCTGGGAATGCTCGACGGGTGGCTACGCCTGATGCCCAGCGCCGAGGTGGGATTCCTGGGGATGATCCGCGACGAGGAAACCCTGATGCCAGCCACCTACGCCGAGCGGCTGCCGCAAGACCTCTCCGGCCGCCAGTGCTACGTGCTGGACCCGATGCTGGCCACGGGCGGCTCGCTCGGCGAAGCCGTGAAGTTCCTGGTGGGTCGCGGCGCCGACGACATCACCTGCATCACGCTGCTGGCGGCCCCCGAAGGTGTGGCCAACTTCCAGGAACTGCTGGCCGACCTCCAGGTTCCCTGCAAGCTGATCACGGCCGCCGTGGACGAGCGGCTCAACGACCACGGCTTCATCGTCCCCGGCCTGGGCGACGCGGGCGACCGCCTCTACGGCTTGGCCAATTGATGCAAGTCTGGGAGGAGTTGCACCCTCCCTTCGGCCTGGAGTTGCGCTGCGGGCCGCTGGAGATGCACCCGGTCCGGATGGAGGAGATCCCCGCCCTGTTGGACGTCATCGCCGGAGGCATCGTCAGCCCCGACGTCCCCCACCACCCGCTGACGGTCCCGTTCTCGCTGGGTGAGGACACCATGGCCCGGCGGCGGGAATCAGTCCGCTTCTGGTGGGAGGGGTGGACCTCCGCCACGCCCGCGAAGTGGTCGTTCGCGATGACGGTCCTGCGCGATGGCCAGATGGTGGGCGTCCAGGAGATTGGGGCTGCCGACTTTGCCGCCGTGCGCTCAGTGACCACTGGATCCTGGCTTGGGGTCCAGCACCAGGGGCGTGGAACCGGCAAGCTGATGCGGCAGGCCATCTGCATGTTCGCCGTCGACCACCTCGGTGCCCGCGAGCTGCTGAGCGGCGCCTTCCACGACAACGCCCGTTCGATCGCGGTCAGCCGCGGCACCGGTTACCAGGAGAACGGCAGACGGCTGATGCGCCGGGCCACCGGCGAGGTGGACGAGCTCGTCTTCATGCGGCTGCTCCCCCACCAACTCCACCGAGCTGAATACCCGCTCGAGGTCACGGGGCTGGAGCCCTTCAAAACGTTCATCGGACTCGAGAGCTGAGCCACCCCTCGGCGACCCCCGCCGGCCCATCGGAAACGCCTCAGTAGTAGTAGGGAAACTGGCTCCAGTCCGGGCTGCGCTTCTCCAGGAAGGAGTCCCGCCCCTCCACGGCCTCGTCGGTCATGTACGCCAGGCGGGTGGTCTCGCCGGCGAACACCTGCTGGCCCACGAGGCCGTCGTCGATCAGGTTGAAGGAGTACTTCAGCATCCGCTGCGCCGTCGGGGACTTGCCGCAGATCTTGGCAGCCCAAC
>CAZPSO010000373.1:0-1729 GCA_964588895.1 uncultured Tessaracoccus sp. | reverse complement strand
GGCTAGGCAACATCGTGTTCGCCGCGCTGGGGCTGGTGCTGCTCTACCGGCGGGCCCGGCAGTAGCCTTCTGTGACGACCGGCTGCCCGAACCCGGACTTAGCTAACGATCACGGGGTGGACCTGAAGGCCCCCGATCCCAACGAAGTCAGCCGGATTAGCGGTGTACAGGGGAAGGGCGTGAGCAAGAGCAACGGCTGCGATCATGGCGTCGTAGCTGCGGGCACTTGTCTTACGTCCGCTACGCCTTAGGGAGGCCGCGACCTGCCCGAACGCGCGGGCGGCGCGGGCATCGAAAGGGAGCGGCACGAAGTCGGCCTCTGCTTGCTGCAGGACCGCTTGTCTCGCACTGCGCTCTTCTTCCGTGGACGCCACTAGCGGACCGACCGAGAGTTCGGCGAGAGTGATCGCTGAAATGTGTGGAAGCTCCGGCAGGTCTTCCGGAGCCAGTCGGTTCAGAGCGATAACGACGCTCGTATCAAGCAGTCCCTCTGGCGCTGACACTTCTGGTTCCGCTGTTGTCCGCTTCATACCGAGTCGTCAAGTACTGCACGGATGTCTTCTCGGAGGGAGCCCAAGTCGACAGGGGGCACATGCTTCCATCTCTCGATCAATGTCTGACGGCCCAGAGGAGCCGTTCCCAGAGGGACGAGTTCCGCTACTGGGCGGCCGGACTTGGTAACGATGAACGCCTCGCCTGCCTGAACGCGAGCCAATACGTCGCTGCCATGGTTCCTGAGTTCCCTGACTCCAACTCTTCCCTTGCTCATGCCGCAATGTATCACATGTGAGACATATGACCACGCCGATCGCACGAACACGGGTGGGGGCAAGACCGCGATGCCGATCATGGCCGCGGTGAGGCTGGCCCCCAGCATGCCGGCCTACGTCCAGGGCTCGTCCCGACGCTGAACATGAGAACCGGCCGTCCATGGCATGAATGGTTCCAATCGAGCTTTCAGTAATCTCACGTGAGGGAGCGGGATACTTCCAGCATAGTTCGCACCGAGGGAGGCCCGCCATGAGTGTCGACGAGATTTCCAAGCGAGTTCACCGTGTCCACAGCTCGACGGCCCGCTACATGCCCCACGTGGTTCACTGCCCCCACTGCGGAAGGACCGAGAAGGTAGCGCCAGAGGAGTACCTGCGCTCCGGCCGTCCGAAATGCTGCTCACAACCCATGGAGTTCGGGCAGCAACCCACGTTGAGACAGAACCGACTTTTCTAGAACGAGCTCGTTCCAGAACCGGAGGCGTTACGGGTTCTTGGAAGTTCGCAGACGGGGACACGACCGGCTAACCAAGCCTTAACGCCCATGCCCCCGCCGCCCGGTAGCGTCGGCCACGACGGCATAAACACCCCCTCCGGGGTGGTATGCTCGGCAGTCTGATGGTGATGACCATCCCAGATAGCCTCAAGGCTGCCACCGCTTACCTGTCGCCGGAAGACGCGGCCATAGTGGCGGATGGTTACGCCTTCGCGGAGGAAGCGCACCGCGGCATGAAGCGCCGCAGCGGCGAGCCGTACATCATCCACCCCGTGGCGGTGACGGAGATCCTCGCCGAGATGAACCTCGACGTGGCCGCGCTGCTGGCCGGGCTGCTGCACGACACGGTGGAGGACACCGCAGTCACCTTCGCGCAGATCGAGGAGCGCTTCGGCGAGACCGTGCGCCGCATTGTCGAGGGCGAGACCAAGATAAGCAAGCTGGCCGTGCGCGTGTACGAGAA
>CAZPSO010000372.1:0-1755 GCA_964588895.1 uncultured Tessaracoccus sp. | reverse complement strand
CCCGAAGACCCGATCAGGACCGACCACCGCTACGTGCCCAGTGCCGTGTTCTCCAACCCGGCCATCGCGTCGGTGGGCGCCACCGAGCAACAGTTGATCGCATGGGGCATCCCCTACGTCACCGCCCGCCAGCGCTACGCCGACGTCGCCTACGGCTGGGCCATGGAAGACGAGTTCCACTTCGTCAAGTTGATGGCCGATCCCCGCAACTGGCGCCTGCTGGGGGCCCACATCATGGGCCCGCAGGCATCCTCCCTGATCCAGCCCCTGATCCAGGCCATGAGCTTCGACCTCAGCGTCCCGGACATGGCGCAGGGCCAGTACTGGATCCATCCCGCCCTGCCCGAGGTGGTGGAAAACGCCCTGCTCGGTTTGCTCGAGCAACGGGTGCCCGGCCAACTGGAGGCCTGAGGCAGGGATGTCGGCGGTAGGCGGCAGCCCGCCGGTAGGGTGCGACGTGTGAGAATCACGTTCTGTGTGACCCTGGCGGGCGCCGCCCTTCTGGCCGCGGGGTGCGCCCCGGCACCCACCACCCCAACGGCGGAACCACCGGAGGAGACCGCTGCCGTGGAGACCAGCGCTGCTTCAACCCCGGAACCCCAATCGCCCGCCCCGCAGCCCACGTTCACCGAGGTGGAGGCGGGAAAGTCGATGTGTTCCGCCATGGCCACCGAGTTGCCCCTGGTCACCCAGGTGGGTCAGCTCTACATGGTGGGTGTCTCCACCGACGGAGTGGACCAGGCCGCGCGGGACGCCATCCTCACCGGTGAGGTGGGCTCCGTCGTGCTGCTCGGCAACACCGAGGCCGGCGCGGAGGCGATCCGGGCCATCACTGACGAACTGGATGGCCTTGACCTCCAGCTTCCGCTGGCCATCGCCGTCGATCAGGAGGGAGGCAGTGTCCAGCGGCTCAAGGGGCAGGGCTTCTCCCAAATCCCCTCCGCACTCGACCAGGCCAAGCTGACCGGGGGCGAACTGGAACTGGCGGCCCGGCAGTGGGCCGACGAACTCGTGGACGTGGGCGTCCACTGGAATTTGGCCCCGGTGGCCGATGTGGTGCCGCTGGAGAAGCAGTCCATCAACCAGCCCATCGGCCGTCTCGGGCGCAACTACGGCAACGACCTCGCGGTGACCTCCCGAGCCGTCGCGGAATACGTCGACGGGATGCGGGTCTCCGGCATCGCCACCTCACTGAAACATTTCCCCGGACTCGGCCACGTGGTGGAGAACACCGACTTCGACGCCGCCACCGACGTGGACGTCGTCCCGGGTGACGAGGAATGGCAGAGCTTCGTGGCGGGCATGGACGCTGGCGCCAGCTCCGTGATGATTTCCTCCGCCATCTTCCAGAACCTCGACCCGGAGCAGGAGGGTGTGTTCTCCAGCATCATCATCAGCTCGATCCTGCGTGGTGAACTCGGCTTCGAGGGTGTCGTGATCGCCGACGACCTGGGCGCGGCCGTCGCCGTCACCGACATCCCACCGGCCGACCGAGGTGTTCGGTTCATCGAGGCCGGAGGTGACGTCGTCATCAACGCCAATCCCGCCCTGATGGAGGAGATGCTGGCCGCCACCATCGCTCGCGCCGAGGAGGATCCGGAATTCGCTGACCAGGTCGCCGCCTCCGCCACCCGGGTTCTGGACCTCAAGTCCTGGCTGGGCCTCGTGGAGTGCGGCGCCTGACTCGGCTTTGCTGCCGGACGCCGGTGTGGTCGCTGGGAACGGCGTTGGAGGCGTCCCCAGTCAGGGTCGGCT
>CAZPSO010000371.1:0-1764 GCA_964588895.1 uncultured Tessaracoccus sp. | reverse complement strand
TCTGCTCCTTGACCACCAGCGCCTCGTACGACTGGTAGTTGTCGATGAACTCCTCCAGCGAGGAACCCATCTCGATCTTGGCGAACTTGAAGGCCAGGTCGTAGAAGAAGCCGTTGTACTCCCAGGTGTCCCAGTCCGGGGGCCACAGCTTGTCCTCCGGAATGAAGGTCTTGAGCGTCTCGAGGACGGGGATGGAGGCCGCGCCGAACTCGACGATCTGCGGCTGGATCACCTTCTTGCTCAGGTCCATGTCGCCGGGCTGGACGCCACCGATCATGAGGTTCTGGGCGCCCTCGCGGTAGTCGCCCAGGTGGATCCAGCGGGTGGGATCCACCGTGGCGAGCGTCTCCTTGAGGATCTGGCACAGACGCCAGTAGTTGTTCGGCTTGTCGGGCAGGAGGTAGATCTCCGGTTCCTTGAAGACGCTCCACATGCCCATCGATGCATGGTTGACGAGCATCTGCCCCATGTCTCGGATCATGTCGGAGGCGCGTTCGATGAAGTCGTCGCTGTCGCTGACGCAGTAGTGCAGGGGGAAGACCTGCCACACCAGGAAGCCCATCTCGTCACACATGGTGTAGAACTCGTCCGGCTCGACGTGGCTGCCGATGCGGATGGAGTTGATCTCCATGTCCAGCATCTTGGTGAGGTCTTCGTTCCACAACTCACGGTTGCCTTCGCTCAGCCACTGGGAGGTGATGTAGCGCATCCCGCGCAGGAAAACCCGCTTGTGGTTCAGGTACCAGTGACCGGTGTTGTGGTCGTGCTCAATCTCCTTGATTCCCAACGTCTGCTGGATGCTGTCGTCGCCGACTTCGATGGTGGCTGTGTAGAGGTCGGGGTTGCCCTGGTCCCAGGTCCACCACAGCCGCGCTTCGGGCACGGTGAGGAACATCTTGATCACCTGGCTGCCGGGCTGGATGGTGAGCTGGCGTTCCGGGCCCTCCGTCGGTTCTCCCTCGAACGTCTTGGGGGTGACCCGGAGGCGCCCCGTGGTCTGGACCACCTTGTCGGTGGTGTTGGTGATCGTGACGTCCACGGCCACCAGACCGGTGCCGTCGGGCTTGTCCAGCTGGTCACCCAGCCAGTCCTTCTTGATCCCGATGCGCGTGAAGATCTTGGCGTAGTCGATGTAGATGGCCGGCCGTGCGATCAGGTCGATGCTGCCCCAGGGGCCGCCGGAGTTGCCGTCCTGGCGGAACTTGGTCATCGAACCGGGCCGATGCATGGCATCGATCATGTGACCCTTGATCTGGTTGACGTCCTTCGCCTGGTGGCGCTGATAGGCGTCGGAGAGGGGGTTGCCCGAAAAGACGGCCTGAATGTACTCGGTGTCGTCGCGGGGGGCCCCGTTCTTGAGCACGATGACGTTCTCGCCGTCCCTGTTGACGACGTCGGTGATGTCGAACTCAAAGGAATTGAACATGCCCTCGTGGGAGCCCAGGTACTCACCGTTGACCCACACGTCCGCGAAGTAGTCCACCGCCCCGAACCGCACGAACACCCGCTGGTCACCGAAGTCCCGGGGGACCTGGAAGGTGCGCCGGAACCACACTGCCCCGAAGAAGTCACCGATCTCGGTGAGGTACCAGTTCGTGGGAAGTTCAAGGGGCCGCCAATCCGAGGTGTCGGCGTTCAGGTCCGCCAACCCCCGGGTTTCACCATCCATCTGCTCATCGAGCACGTAGTCCCACGTGCCGTTGAGGGTTGAGGTGAGACGACCTTCGTACAGGGAGATCATGTTTGCCTTTCTTCGGGTGATGC
>CAZPSO010000370.1:0-1768 GCA_964588895.1 uncultured Tessaracoccus sp. | reverse complement strand
CCAGGCCGGCCTCTTGGAGCTCGCTCAGCCGTTGGCTGAGCATTCGGTTGGACAAGTGCGGCAAGACTGCGCGCAGCTCGCTGAAGCGCGCAGGCCGCTGGAGCAGGAGGTCCACGATGAGTCCGTTCCAGCGCTTGCCGAGGAGACGGAAGGCGTCCTCGGTGTATTGGCACGCATGCAATGGGAGAGGGAGGGGCATGACTCCAGACTAGCTCAAGAAGTAACTAAGTATATGAAAATGACCGTGGAGTCGGCACGGCACCGCGCGGTCCAACGAGGCACGCCGCGCAAGATAGAGTTGATCCACGCCGCAGCGTCCGTCGAGGACCTGCGGATCCCGCCAGGCAACCGCTTGGAGCAGTTGAGAGGTGACCGCAAGGAGAGATTCTCATGGAGGACTTCATCGAAGGTTCCGGAATCACTCAGAACAAGCTGGCCGTGTCGATCGGCGTCCCTCCGCGGCGCATCAACGAGATCGTTCATGGCAAGCGGGGTATCACCGCCGATACGGCACTGCGACTCAGCAAGTACTTCGGGACCACCGCCGGGTTCTGGATGAACCTGCCGAGTCGCTACCAGCTCCGTGTGGAGATGCGAGTCCTGCGCGAGCAGCTCGATGCGATCGAACCACTGCGAACCGCATGACCGACCAGTCTCTGCGGGGCCGGGTCGCCCTCGTCACTGGAGTCAGTCGCCGACAGGGCATTGGCTTCGCCATCGCGTCGAGGCTCGCGGCCCGAGGAGCGCATCTCTTCTTGAGCCACCATCAGCCCCATGACGAGGACCAGCCGTGGGGCGGGGACGATCTGGCGGCACTCGTGGAGGAAGTGCGTGACAAGCGCGCTGATCTCAGCCAACGCATTGTCGACCTGGCCGTCGATCTCTCGCAGGTCGGTGCGCCCGAGGCGACCATGAAGAGGGCGGTTGGGGAGTTCGGCCACGTCGACATCCTCGTGTGCAACCATGCTCGATCCGGGGGCGACGGGGCCCTTGGCGCACTGACCGCCGAGATGTTGGACGCGCATTGGGCGGTCAACACCCGATCGTCACTCCTGTTGGTGCAGGCGTTTGCCGCACAACACGACGGACGACCTGGAGGGCGGGTCGTCCTGATGACCTCCGGTCAGGGTCTCGGGCCGATGCCGGGAGAGGTGGCCTATGCAG
Organism: uncultured Tessaracoccus sp.; assembly: GCA_964588895.1. GTDB lineage: Bacteria > Actinomycetota > Actinomycetes > Propionibacteriales > Propionibacteriaceae > Arachnia. The sequence continues at coordinate 604 of CAZPSO010000370.1, read as the reverse complement.
CGTCCAAGGCGGCTTTGGCGGGCATCACGGTGACCTTGGCCGACCAACTGGCTGACGTTGGCATCACGGTCAACTCGATCAATCCGGGACCGGTGGACACGGGGTACATGACACCCGCCGTCATGGAGCAAGTGGAGCCGATGTTCCCGTTCGGTCGCATGGGCGAGCCGGACGACCCAGCTCGCCTGATCGAGTGGCTCGTCAGTGACGAGGGGCGCTGGATCTCCGGTCAGGTCCTGAACACCGAGGGTGGATTCGCCCGCTGGCGGGCTCCCACCCAGCGCTGATCCATCGCGCTCGGCGCCGACCACGTCCAGATTCCGTCGCCGGATCGGTGGTCGGACCCGCCGGTTTGTAGCGCTAGGTGCCGGACGCTGGTTCACTTCCCTGAGCCATTAGGGTGGTGAACGAGGGAGCAGACCAGATCTGTCCATCCCCGGAACAGGAGCCTTGAGCCATGAGTTTTTCTGTCTATCTTTCAGGCGAGATCCACTCCGACTGGCGTGACGAGATCCAGCGCGGCGCGGAGGCCGCCGGGCTGGACGTGACGTTCACCGCGCCGGTGACCGACCACCCTGCGAGCGACGCCGCCGGCGACCATCTG
>CAZPSO010000369.1:0-1794 GCA_964588895.1 uncultured Tessaracoccus sp. | reverse complement strand
TACCTGGGCGGCGCCAGCATCGACTTCATGGACACCATCGAGGCGCAGGGCTTCACCATCGACAACCCCAACGCCACCGGCTCCTGTGCCTGCGGTGATTCCTTCCACTGACCCGATAGCGATTGTGGGTCTGTCTAGGCGCTAGTAGCCGAAACGTCTCATTATAAAGCCACCCCCTGCAGCGCACTGCAGCGGGGTGGCTTTATACGTTATGCTCGCTGCAGCAAGGAAGATTCGCGCGCGGAAGAAGCGTGTGCGTGGGCTGAGGAAAGGTATCCGGTGGGCTCCAAACTGATCCGAGGAAGCAGCCCGAACCGTTGGGTTCGTCGCAGTGCTGCTGTTGTCGGTGTAATGCTCTTGGGCGTCTTGAGTGCGTGCTCGGGGCAAGGGGCCAGACTGGGCCTGCCGGAAGCAGCATCCGAACAGGCGCCCTTCATCGGCAACCTTTGGATTGGCGCCTGGATCGCGGCGTTCGCCATCGGCGGCCTCGTGTGGGCCCTGATCGGCTGGTCAGCCATTCGCTACCGCAACAAGGGTGAGGCCACCGCTCCACGCCAGACCAAGTACCACCTGCCGCTGGAGCTGCTGTACACACTGGTGCCGTTCATGATCATCGGCGTACTGTTCTTCTACACGATCAAGGCCCAGGACGCGGTGCTCGACCAGTCCGGGGAACCCGACCTGGAGGTCACCGTGATCGGCCAGAAGTGGTCGTGGACCTTCAACTACATGGAAGAGGACAACCCCGCCATCGGCGTCAACGCGTTTGAGGTGGGCACCCTGGAGAAGATCCCGGATCTCTACCTCCCGGTGGACCGCACGGTTCGGTTCAACCTGGTCTCGGCTGATGTGATCCACTCTTTCTGGATCCCCAACTTCTACTTCAAGCTCGACGTCGTGCCCGGGCATCCCAACTCCTTCGACGTGACGCCCAACATGATCGGCTCGTTCGACGGCAAGTGTGCCGAACTGTGTGGCACCTACCACGCCCTGATGTTGTTCAACGTGCACGTCGTGGAGGAAGAGGAGTACAACGACTACATCCTCGGTCTGGCCGAGAGCGGCAACGAAGGCATCCGCGAGCTTCCGCCGACCTCGAAGGACACGCTCCCGAATGCCAACCGTGAAGACACCGCTGGAGGAGATCAGTGAGCGCGCACACAGCCACCACCACGCTGAGGACCGCTGAGGGCAGCGCTGGCCACGCCGAACGCACCGAAACCACTCTCGGCGCGCGGGTGGTCGACTGGTTGACCACCACTGATCACAAGACGCTCGGCAAGATGTACATGGTCACCGCCATGTTGTTCTTCGGCTTCGGTGGCGTGCTGGCTTTGGCCATCCGTGCCGAACTGGCCAGCCCAGGCCTGCAGTTCCTCAACTACGAGACGTTCAACCAGTTCTTCACGATGCACGGCACCATCATGTTGCTGATGTTCGCCACGCCAATGTTCGCGGGCTTCGCCAACGTGGTCCTCCCGCTGCAGCTCGGCGCGCCGGACATGGCGTTCCCGCGCCTGAACGCGTTCTCGTACTGGCTCTACCTGTTCGGCTCGTTGATGGCCTGCGCAGGCTTCATCAGCCCCGACGGCGCCGCCAGTTTCGGGTGGTTTGCCTACGCGCCGTTGTCCACGGCCATCCACTCGCCCGGCGTCGGCGGCGACCTGTGGCTGCTCGGCCTGTACATGCTCGGCCTGTCCACCATCCTGGGCGCCGTCAACTTCACCTCCACCATCATCACGATGCGCGCCCCGGGCATGACCATGTTCCGGATGCCGATCTTCAGCTGGAACA
>CAZPSO010000368.1:0-1797 GCA_964588895.1 uncultured Tessaracoccus sp. | reverse complement strand
GCCGGCAATCCGGCATGGTCCCGTTATGGGGCTGACCGGGTGGGGATGCAAGCGACTGCCAACCTCTCTCCGGCGCGGGCCACTCGATGGGTCATGGAATCAGGCAGTTAGACCCCGACATGCGCTAGAACCTGAACGAAGCGCAGATCGCACGAGTAGCCCAAGACCGCAGAGTTATTCGATGAGCTGCCAAGGCGTGTCGATAGCGTCCGGCTCGCGAGGCCCGTCGGCCTCGCTCCGGCGCGAGCTCCCGCCGCGGTAGAGTTCGCGGCACGGGTCTCCCGCGGGGACCGCAGCATTGCGTCCCCACAGGTCGTGGATACGGATGGAGCCGTCAGCGCCCGTACTCAGGCAAAATTCCCCGGAATACACACGATTGTGGGCTCCTTCTCGTCGCAGAACATCAGTGTTGAGGCTCACGCTGTACGCCACCCCGGTGCGAAGGGGAGACGGGGGCACCATCACATCGGCATCCGCCGGTTCCACGCCGTAGGGAACGCACTCGTCGCCCTGGATCAACAACGAATCGGGCGGAAGACCCAAGGACCACATCACCTCCCCGTCCCTGGCCATCGGGGCGCTTTGGGGTACCGCGACATGCACCATGACCACTTGGGATGGATTACGGCGAACCACCCGGCTGTCATCCAGCGCGAAGCAAGGCAAGCTGCCGGCTTGCTTTACCTGTGCTCGATGCATGGACGACATTGCATGTCCTGCCAGCGGCTGGACGCACCCAAAGATGAAAATCACAATCGTGAGGGTAATTCGCATAGGCGACATATCAGGGCAGATTGGCGTGATCTGATGGGTCGCGGAGAAACTCCGCGAGTACCGCCTTGTACAGCCCGGCCGCATTGGGCGTGTTTCTATAGTTCGCTTGCCGCATAGCATACGGGTTGCGCAGCACGCAGAGCGCGAAATAATCCGCAAGGATGTTTCCCTGCGCTTCCATGTTGTAATCAGAAAGCTTCTTGTCCTCAGCCAAGACATATTCGTATCCGAGTCCCACACGAAGCGCACCTCGCCACTTCACCGGATAGCCCAACTGGTGCTGCCATACATGAGTCATCTCGTGCATGAACCACCACTGGTTGTTGGGATCGCTTGGATCCGAAAAGTCCTCACTGAAATACTTTGGATTGAAGTAGATGTTCCCATTGGGCGCCATCGCCGTGTTGTCCGGCTGGAGTCCGAACCATAAGTACTCCCGGTTGTGTACCCGGGGCTTGGTGTAATCGATGGCGTCGGCAAACAGCCGCCGACACATCTCGATCTCGCCCGGGGTCAGTGGCCGTGCTTCTCCCGTTGGTGTCGCCACCCGACGGACGGAACTGCCTAAGGATTCCGCGCTGGTGACAACGTCATCCAGGTGGATCTCCAGCGGCTCGAGCGCTTCGGGACAGCAATCTGCATGCGTTGGGCAGCACACCACGTCATGCGGAGTGAGCGCAACCTTCTCGATTCGCCTGGGCTCCGCCGTGACCACCCGTTCGGTCTTTCCTTCGGCATCCGTGGTGCCCTCGATCCGGCTGCCGTCATCCAGATGAAGGACATAGCGGACTCCGGCGAGCGCAGAGTGAGACTCGTCCATGAGGCACAGTGCTTCGTCGAATAGGACGTCCTCAGCGACGGCATTGGAGCTTCTCATTGGCTGCCCGCTCCGGAGCGGACGCGCCACGATGTCGGAAGGGGTTGCAACCGGCGCGAAGCCCGTACGGCCGCTGCCCCCGCCGCCCGGGTCCACAAACACCCGCACCTGCATCGCCGAGAGCACCTTGCAGCCGCAGGACAGCG
>CAZPSO010000367.1:0-1814 GCA_964588895.1 uncultured Tessaracoccus sp. | reverse complement strand
ACTCCGATGGTGAGCAGCAGGTTGGCGTAGATGCGGGCCTCACCGGTGGCGATGACGACGGCGACGTCGTCGGCCTTGGCCACGTCGTAGTAGTCCCAGCGGCTGATCTCCTCAAGCTCCAGGGCGGGCAAGGCGGTGCGGTATTCGTCGTGGATGGGGATCTCGACGGGGTCGGCGTCGGGGGCGGGCACCATGATGGCGGCCGCCTCCAGCGGCACGGTCTGCTTGATCACCTCCAGCACGTCGGTGGCGTTGATCAGCCCGGGCGCAAGGTTCAGGAAGACCACCGTGGAGCGGGGGTTGGCCAGCGTCTCGTGCGGGTAGTTGGAGTCGGCGATCAGGATCTTCGACCCGTGCCCTGCGCCAGCCAGCGCGCGGAGCAGCGGAGGGTGTGTCATCGGTCCGTACAGCATTGTGGTTCCTCTCGTTCACGGATGGATTTCGGATGTGCATCGAAAGCCCGACGGTCAACCGGGCCGGGGCGTGTGGTGACGGCGGCACAGCCAGGTCCGGAATCGCCGATCAACTGAGTCCCCTCGTCGAGCGGCGGGTGATCAGTTGCGGCTGGATGGTGGTGTGCTCGGCGGGGCCGCCGTCGATCAGTTGCCGCAAGTGGGCCACCGCGGTGCGTCCCACCTGCACGTGGGGCTGCCGCAGGGTGGTCAGGGGCGGTTGGAAGTTGTCGGTGCCATCTGCGTTGTCGAAGCCGATGACGCCCACTTCGTCGGGAACCCGACGCCCCTGCTCGGCGAGCCAGCGGATGGCACCCAGGGCAAGTTGGTCATTGCTGGCGAAGATGGCGTCGAAGTCACCCGTGGCCCCCTGGATGGCGGCATACCCGGCCGAGGCGTCCCAACTGCCGGCGGAAACCTTCTGGAAGGGCACCTGTCCCTGCTCACAGATGGAGATGAACCCGTCGCGTCGGATCCTGGCATCCAGCCAGTCCCCGGGTCCGCAGATGTGGAGCAGGTTGCGGTACCCGCAGTCCAGCAGGTGCGTGGTGGCCATGGCGGCCCCGCCGAACTGGTCGATCCCGACGCTGGCCACCGCTTCGGGCAATCCGTCGATCTGCCCGACGAAGACCACCGGCAACCGGCCCGCGACGGATTCCACCAGGCTGAGCGAGCGGTCGTGGCCGCCGAGCAGGATCAGGCCATCGACGCCGATCGGCACCAACTGGTCCAGGGACGGCGCCTCCACGCCCTGGGGTGCTTCGGCGATCGAGGTGTGGTAGCCGCGTTCGGTCAGGACCGAGACCAGCGCCAGGAACGTGCGCGCGTGGCCGTGGAACAACGGGGTGGCGTTGACGATGTGGATCACGTTGGTGCGCCGCTGCGACAGCGAGCGGGCCGCGATGTTGGGGACATACCCCAGTTCGTTGACCGCCTTCAGGACCCGGGCGCGGGTGGCGGGCGCCACCACTCCGATGTCGCGCACCACGCGTGAGACGGTCTGGCTGGAGACCCCCGCCAGGCGTGCCACGTCAGCCAGGCTGGCCCGCGGCGAGTGCGTGGCCGTCATGGGAGGTGTGTCCTGGTGCGGGCGGTGGCCACGATCACCTGGTTGCGCTCACCGGGATCCAGGTGGCCCATGATCTCGAACTGGGCGAGCACCGACCCCAGTGTGCTGGCCTCGGCCGGCCCGGAGGTCACCGGCACACCCACGGCCTGCGCTGTCAGGTCGCACAACAACTGGTTGCGGGAGCCGCCGCCCACCACGCTCAACTGCCGCGGGGGGTTGCCCGTGAGCTCGCTGAGCCCCGCCATCCCCCGGGCGTAGCGGGCCGCCAGCGACTCCAGGATGGCGCGCACCAC
>CAZPSO010000366.1:0-1819 GCA_964588895.1 uncultured Tessaracoccus sp. | reverse complement strand
ATATCTTCGCCTTCTAGGCCAGCACGGGCTTCATCCCGTAAAGGCTTGCTGATTTTCCATAGATGGTTCGCTTTCATGCTTGCTGGGGCCTGATAACGGTGTCCCCATACACCCATTTGCATCTGTAGCTGAAATATACCTACCCACCAAGTTATTGGATGGTTATATGTGCCCTTTAAGAACCGGGACCACGCAGCTTCGTTGCCCCTTGCGAAATTCGCAGTGAAGTGCGTGACTTCGTGATTTTGAGATGACTGTATATTTCTAAGAACCGTCTCAATGTCACTCTTTTCGGAAATGTTTATGTTTAAAGATGTCATAATGCCTCCTTTCATTTATACCTGAATAGAATAAAAGCCTAACGCCCGCTTCAGCTGCACCGAAACTGGAGGGTTTTTGTGTTAATGTTTGAGCGTAGCGAGTAACACAAAAACGCGGAGGTTTTGGCGTCAGACTGCAAGCGCTTGTTAGGGTGCTATTTCTTCTGGAATTAGATCTTTTACCCAATCTGGCTCACACTTTTCCGTTTCTGGGGGTTGGTAGCGAACTGATCTATTATTCAGTTTGTTCCAGACACCATAGATTATGATTGTAGAGGCATCATCCGGGTGACACTCTTTCCCTTCGCATACCGATTTCAATAACTTGGTGTTTCCGCGCCACAACCCGTAGTGATTTCGTATTCCTGTACCCCACCCATGATGGTAACGGATAAGGTTGCAATGCTTATCTTCTTTAACTTTCTTTTTGTCTTCCTCACTAAGCGAAGAAATAATATCCTCCACCGTTTGCTCTAGAGTCACAGGCAAAAGATTTCCTTCGTCGTCTTTTGGAGTGCTCGCGCAAGACAAGAGCAAAATAGAGATTGTAATTAAGACAATTTTCATCGTTCGTTTAACCCGTCTTGGTAGGACGGCCAGTTACCCGCGCCGCCCCCAAACAGATCCGGACGTGCGGAATTACCGCATCCGGCTCTTCAGTTATATCTTTGCCCGTGTAAATCACAGACCCCATCAAAAGTACCAATCCACCACAATACCGCGCTTGCGCACGTTCGGCGGTTTGATTTGGTACCGTTTCAACATGTCTTTTAATCCACACCAAGTGTAGCTCACACGCTGACTCCGGCGGTTTAGCCATTTATACAGCCATTCCACCACAGAATCATAAACCTTCCACACACTTCGACTATTGTCGGGTAGCGCAAAGTAGTTCATAAATCCCACGAGTTTTCGTCTGAGTTCCGGCATGGATTCCCGGAGCTTTCGACTTCGGTTCAGTTTGATCCACTGACTGTATCCTTGCAGCGTCACCTTCAGTTTCTTGGTCGCGGTTCGGCACTTCATATGCGGCTCACCCTTCCCGTCCCAGCCCCAATAAAACTCGAATCCCAGAAACTGGAATCGTGTCGACGGGTCTGGGCGGAATCGGCTCAATCGCTTGATGTGCGTTTTATCCGCGGCCAGTTCCAACCCAAATTTCCCTAGGCGCTCTGGCAATGTTTGATAAAACTGTTCCGCCTCATCCTTGTATTGAAATGCCACAACAAAATCATCGGCATATCGGATCAGCATTGCTCTGCCCTGACAGGCTGGCTTAACTCGCTTCTCAAACCAAATATCCAGTGCGTAGTGAAGATAGATGTTCGCCAGTATCGGACTGATCACGCCGCCTTGGGGTGTGCCCTTAGTCGGTTTGATTTTCTTGCCTTCCGGCGTTACCACCTTCGCCTTTAGCCACTGTTTAATCAGGCTCAATAACGCCTCATCGTCAACCTTGTCCTTTAGCATTTCCATCAGCCATTTGTGGTCCATGTTAT
>CAZPSO010000365.1:0-1825 GCA_964588895.1 uncultured Tessaracoccus sp. | reverse complement strand
GCCGAACCGCCGTTCTCACCGCCTGCACCGCGTCCCTTGATGCGGATCCGCTGGCCGTCGGAGACGCCGGCGGGGATGCGCACGTTCATGGTGCGGGTGGAGCGGCCACGCCCGGAGCCGGCGCAGTCGGGGCACGGTTCCTCGACGATCAGGCCGCGGCCCAGGCAGTCCCGGCAGGGCTCGCTCATGGAGAAAACGCCGCCGGCGGTGGAGCTCTGCATGCCGGAACCCTCACAGGTGGGGCACACCTTCGGCAGGGTGCCCGCCTTCGCGCCGGTGCCCCGGCAGGCCGCACACGGCGAGTCCGACGTGGTGCGCATGCTGACGGTGGCGCCATCGATGCTTTGTTCGAAGCTGATGGTCACCTCGCCCTCGATGTCGGCGCCGCGACGCGGGCCGCGGGCCGTGGAGCGGCGGGTGGCACCGGAACCCGAGAAGAGGCCACCGAACAGGTCACCCAGGTTGGAGGCGCCCGCGGCCCCCGTGCCGCTCGCGTTGCGGAACAGGTCTTCGAACCCGGCGGCACCCGCGCCGCCGGCCCCGGGCCTGCCGAAGCGGGCACCGGCGCCGAACAGGCTGCGGGCTTCGTCGTATTCCTTGCGCTTGGCCGAGTCACTCAACACGGCGTTGGCCTCCGACGCCTCCTTGAAGCGCGCCTCGGCCGGGTCGTTGCCCGGGTTCTGGTCCGGGTGGTTCTCCCGGGCGATCTTGCGGAACGCCTTGCGGATGTCGTCGGAGCTCGCGTTCTTGGAGACACCCAGGATCTTGTAGTAGTCCTTCTCGAGCCAGTCCTTCGTGCTCATCTGTCTCCTCCTTCCACGAGTTCCGGGAGCATCATCCCGGGTTGGCCACACCCACGCGGGCGGGGCGGATCACACGGTCGTCCAGCTTGTAGCCCTGCTGCATCACCTGGGAGATGGTGACCACCTCCACGGGCGTCTCCAGCGGGACCTGCATCAGCGCGTCGTGCAGGTTGGGGTCGAACGGCTCCCCCACCTTCCCGAACGCCACCAGCCCGTACTTGCCGGCCACCTTCTCGAGTTCGTCGGTGATCAGCTTCAGGCCGTCGTTCCCGTCGCCGTGCTCGCGGGCCAGCATGATGCTGTCCAGCACCGGCATCAGGTCCTGCACCACGGACTCGACACCAGACTGGCGGGCCAGCCGCCGGTCGCGGTCCACGCGCTTCTTGTAGTTGACGTATTCGGCGCCCAGGCGCTGCAAATCCTCGGTGCGCTCGGCGAGGAGGCGCTCCAGATCCGGTGCCTCCCCCTCGTCGACTTCCTCGGGCTCTGCCGCTTCCCCGAGCACCTGCTCATCTTCCGGGAGACCGGTGGGTGAGGTGGTCTCGTCGACGTCCCCACCCACGGCCTCTCCTTCTGGAACGAACTGGCTCACTTGTCGTCCTTGTCCTCGTCCACGATCTCAGCGTCGATGACATCCTCTTCGCCACCGTCGGTGGGCGCCTCGGTCGCATCCGAGGATTCCGTCCCCGGTGCGCTCTGCTGGGCAGCCTGTGCAGCAGCGTACATGGCCTGTCCCATGGCGGCCGCCTTGGTGTTGAGGTCTTCCACGGCTGCCTTGACCGCTTCGTCGTCCTCACCCTTCAGGGCTTCCTTCAGGGCCTCGACGGCCTCATCGACGGGCTGCTTGACGTCGTCGGTGATCTGCTCTGCGTTCTCCTCGAGGATCTTCTCGGTGCGGAACACCAGGGCGTCGGCCTCGTTGCGGAGGTCGACGGCCTCGCGACGCTTGCGGTCCTCCTCGGCGTGGGACTCGGCGTCCTTCACCATGCGGTCAATGTCTTCCTTGCCGAGCGCAGAGCCGC